>UQEY01000026.1 GCA_900540235.1 uncultured Eubacteriales bacterium | reverse complement strand
TTCTCAACATTCTCCAGCGTGTAGAAATTTATTATTTGACTTTTTCTACACGCTGCGGGCGGATAATATCCGCCCCTACGGTAGTTTAAAATAAAACGAATTTCGTAGGGGAGGATACCATCCTCCCGTTTTGTTATTTTTATTGATATTTAATTCCTCTCGGGTGGGGTATAAAGGTGAATTCTTCCGGCATCGTTAAAAGCTTTGAGCGTCATAACGCAGATAGGAACGATAAACATACCCATAAAGCCAAACAGCTTCAAGCCGAAGTAAAGACCGGCAAGGGTTACGAGCGGATGAACGCCGAGAGAATTGCCGACAATTTTTGGCTCAATATACTGCCTGATAACAGTAATAACTGCGTAAAGAATTAAAAGACCTATGCACTGACCGATATTGCCGGTGACAAGTGAAACGAGCGCCCACGGAATAAGGATGCCGCCCGAACCTGCAACAGGCAAAATGTCAAATACGGCAATGCCGATAGAAATAACGAAAACATAATTGTTGTCCGCTACGCCGATTAAATTGAGTATTGTTAAACCGAGGAAGTTTTCACAAAATGTGATAAACATAATAAGACCGTATGCACGGCACATTTTTAAAATTGTTGTTGAAAAAACTTTTTTAGTTTCGCTCAAAAGGTCTTTGTGCTTTTCAGGGAGCTGAAGCTTGATGAACTTAACTACTCTGTCATAATCTTTTGTGAAAAGGATACAAGCGATAATGCCGATAACAACGCCGATAATTATGCTCGGTATGTTTTTAACAACACTGTAGACACCGCTGATGCCGCTTGAAAGACCGGAGGTTATGTTGCTTACATTGATTCCGAGTTTTGACACATCAAAGTCCTCAACAAGATTGCCGAAAAACTGAGTAATGTTTTCAGACACACTTGTGTAAATTCCGTCAGGCAAAAACTTGAGTAATTTGAGTATTTCGTTTTGAAGCGTAACAAGGAAAGTAGGCAGGTCGTTAAGCTGCTCTCCAAGGAAGGAAATGAAGTTGCCTATTTCTTTAAAAAGTGCGGCGATGATTGAAATAACAGGACCCAAAATAATAGCTACGCATAAAAGAACAAGCAAAACGGACCAAAGGGTTCTGCACTTGTTTTTTGTTTTTTTATCAAGCCAGTTGAGCGGCTTTTGCATAAATACCGCAATAAAAAACGAAAGGAGAAACGGCGCCGCAACGGCAAAACAATATTTGAAGAATACATAAATAAGACCTAAAATTGCAATAACATAAACAAGGTCTATTATAAACGCTCTCCTTTTTTCGACTTTTGAATTCATAAATTTAACTTCCTTTTGGTCAATATATACATTATTTTAATGCAAGAAAGCGTTTTAATCAAGTAAAATTCATATAATTTAAAAGTTTTTTAAATAAACACTTGATACTTGTTAATTTTTTTGTTAATATATAGAAAGTGTTTTTCACAGTAATACAACAGTCCGTGTGAGGTGGACACTTTTCATTATGGAAAAGGTAAATTTTTATTTGATAAATTCAAACATTATGCCGGACATTTACAAGAAAGTAATTAAGGCTAAGAGTCTTTTGGCTTCAGGCGAGGCGAAGAATGTTGCGCAGGCAAGCAAAATGGCAGGCGTGTCAAGAAGTGCATACTATAAATATAAGGATGCGATTTTTGAATATCACGGTGATGACAGCAGCGACACTGCCACAATCAATGCCAAGCTCAAGGACAATGCGGGTGTGCTTTCATCGCTTATGAACGAGCTTTACAAAGCCGGTGCAAATGTTTTGTCGGTAAATCAAAGCGTTCCGATTCATTCGGTTGCCGATGTTTCCGTAACGGTAAGAATTGCCGAAATGACAATATCAAAAGACGAATTATTAAAATTAATTAAAGAAATTGACGGTGTAAATTCCGTTGTTTTATCATAGGAGGGTAAAAATATGAAAGTTGCTGTTATGGGCTACGGTACAGTAGGCTCGGGTGTGGTTGAAGTTATTGAAAGCCACAGTTCAATTATTCCTAAAAGAACAGGCGGCAAAACTCTTGAAGTTAAGCATATTCTTGACTTGCGTGACTTCCCGAACGATGCACATAAAGACTTATTTACAAAAGATTTTAACGATATTTTAAATGACGAAGAAGTTAAAATTGTTGCCGAAACCATGGGCGGGGTTAACCCTGCTTTCGATTTCACAATGAAGCTTCTTAAAGCCGGCAAGAGCGTTGTTACTTCAAACAAGGAACTTGTTGCTCAAAGAGGACTTGAGCTTTTGCAGGCAGCCGAGGAAAGCGGAGCAAACTATTTGTTTGAAGCTTCGGTAGGCGGCGGTATTCCTATTATTCGTCCGCTTTGCCAGTGCCTTGCCGCAAACTATATTGAAGGCGTTGCAGGTATTTTAAACGGCACAACAAACTTTATTCTTACTATGATGATTGAGCAGGGTATGTCTTTTGAAGAAGCGCTCAAAATTGCTCAGGAAAAGGGTTACGCAGAAAAAGACCCTACTGCCGATGTTGAGGGTCACGACGCTTGCCGTAAGGTTTGTATTCTTGCTTCACTCGCTTTTGGCAAACATGTTTATCCAAATCAGGTTGAAACCGAGGGTATCACAAATATTTCGCTTGAAGATGTTTCTTATATTGAAAATGCAGGCGGCGTAATTAAACTTCTCGGTCAAATCAAGTATATTAATGAAAATGAGATTGCCGCTTTTGTAAGCCCTGCCGTTGTTTATAACGGTTCTCAACTTGCAAGCGTTAAGGATGTGTTCAACGCAATTCTCGTTCGTGGCGACGCTGTAGGCGATGTTTGCTTCTACGGTGCCGGCGCAGGTAAGCTTCCTACCGCTTCTGCCGTTGTTGCCGATATCATCGACTGTGCTAAGCATAGTGACAGGAAAAAGATTTTCGGCTGGGGTCCCGGCTCTGAAGATTATGTTGTTGATTATAAAGAAAGAATTGAAATGCCGTTTTATGTTCGTGCAAAGGCTGATTTGGCAGAAGTTACATCTAAGTTTAATGATGTTAAGTTCCTTTCAAGAAAGGGTCAGCCAAGCGACGAAGTTGCATTTATTACCGATATTATGACTGAAAACAAGCTTAACAAAAAGCTTGAGGGTATGAATGTTATCAACACAATCAAAGTAACCAATTATTAATTTTTAACGATTCGCAGGGCAGAATTGCTCCTGCCGAAAACCAAAATCAATATAAACATATTTGGAGGATTACAAACCTATGGGACTTATTGTTCAAAAATTCGGCGGTTCATCTGTTGCCAATGCCGAAAGAGTAATGAATGTTGCCCGCATTGTTACCGACACTTACAAGCAGGGTAACGATGTTGTGGTAGTTGTTTCAGCTCAGGGTGACACAACAGACGACCTTATCGCAAAAGCAAACGAAATCAACCCAAAGGCTGCTAAAAGAGAAATGGACCAGCTTTTAACAGCAGGCGAGCAGATTTCTATTTCACTTCTTGCCATGGCTATTGAAAAGCTCGGCTATCCTGTTATCAGTCTTTTAGGCTGGCAGGCAGGTTTTAACACAAACTCAATTTACACTTCTGCAAGAATTAAAAATATTAAGCCTAACAGACTTCAGGCTGAAATTGCAAAGCGTAACATTGTTGTAGTTGCAGGCTTCCAGGGTATCAACAGATATGACGACCTCACAACTCTCGGTCGTGGCGGTTCAGACACTTCCGCAGTTGCTATTGCAGCCGCTCTTAAAGCTGACAAGTGCCAAATTTTCACCGATGTTGAGGGTGTTTACACTGCTGACCCAAGAAAGGTTGAAAACGCAAAGAAACTTAAAGAAATCACTTATGACGAAATGCTTGAACTTGCAACTCTCGGCGCTCAGGTACTTAATAACCGTTCAGTTGAAATGGCAAAGAAGTACGGCGTTGAACTTGAAGTTTTATCATCATTAAACCCTGTTGCGGGTACAATCGTTAAGGAGGTAACAAAAATGGAAAAAATGCTTATTAGAGGTGTAACTAAGGATAAGGATGTTGCACTCGTTTCAATTCTCGGTCTTCAGGATACTCCGGGTATCGCTTTCAAAATCTTTGCAAAGCTTTCTGCTAAAAATATCAATGTTGACATCATTCTTCAGTCGTTCGGCAGAGACGGCACTAAGGATATCGTATTCACAGTAAGCAAGGACAACGGTCCTGTTGCCGTTGAAATTCTTGAAGGCTTCCTTGACAACTGCAAGATTGTTTGCAACACCGAGGTTGCTAAGGTTTCTATCGTAGGCGCAGGTATGGAAACACATCCGGGCACCGCTTCAAAGATGTTTGAGGCTCTTTACGAATCAAATATCAATATTCAAATGATTTCAACATCGGAAATTAAGATTTCTGTTATCATCGACGCAGAAAATGCCGACAGAGCAGTATCGGCTGTTCATAAGGCATTCATTCCTAATGACTGATTAAAATAAACAGAAAATGCGGGCGAACACTGTTCGCCCGTTCTTTTTTAACAGAATTTACCGTAAGGGCGGATATCATCCGCCCATTTTTTATATAAAATATAAGATGTCGAGAAAGTGAGATAAATTTCATTTTCTTGGGAAGGGTGCTGTACTTTAATCTCACTCACTACGAAACAGTTCCCCGAACTGTTTCTCCCAAATTTGTTGCTCCTTAAAGTCGCCAAATTTGGAGTCTCGTGTCTCTTGTGCTTGTGCACAATTCACTCCCCCGAGCAAAAAATGAAAAACGCCAAAAATGGCAAGGGTTCGATGCCCTTGCCATTTTTAAAAGTCCAAATATTTAAATATGTTTCGGCAGGAGCAAGCCCCTGCCCTACAGATAAACCAGCTAAGAATAAAATTCGGCGTGGTTTAGCCGCTTTGTCAACATCTTATACTATGCCCTGAGCCATCATTGCATCAGCAACCTTCATAAAGCCAGCAATGTTAGCGCCGACAACAAAGTTATCTTTAGCGTGGAATTGCTCGCAAGCGTCCTTCATATGATAATAAATGTTAATCATAATGCCTTTAAGTTTAGCATCAACTTCGTCAAATGTCCAACTTGAACGAATTGAGTTCTGACCCATTTCAAGAGCAGAAGTAGCAACGCCGCCGGCATTTGAAGCCTTACCAGGAAGGAAGAGAACGCCTCTGTCAAGGAATACCTGAGTAGCTTCTTCATTAGTAGGCATATTTGCGCCCTCGCAAACTGCATAGCAGCCTGAATCGGCAAGACGAATAGCCTCAACCTTGTTGATTTCGTTTTGAGTAGCGCAAGGAAGTGCAACATCGCAAATTACATTATCCCAAACCGAGCCTTCGCCGTATGTTGCGTTTGGACGATATTTAAGATATTCTTTAATTCTGAGTCTGTCAACTTCCTTAATCTGCTTGAGAGCATTAATATCAATACCCTTTTCATCAATAATGTAGCCTGATGAATCTGAGCAGGAAATTACTTTTGCACCGAGTTCCTTAGCCTTTTCAATAGCATAAATAGCAACATTACCTGAACCTGAAACTGCAACTCTTGCGTCACGAATGTCACGATCGTGGTCTTTAAGAAGCTCCTCTGTAATGTAAACAAGACCGTAGCCTGTAGCCTCGGTTCTTGCAAGTGAACCGCCGAAGCTTAAACCTTTACCGGTAAGCACGCCTTCACTTCTGTTTGTAAGCTTCTTGTACTGACCGTAGAGATAACCAACCTCACGGGCACCTGTACCGATATCGCCTGCAGGTACATCTTCGTCAGCGCCGACATACTTGTAAAGTTCGTTCATAAATGCCTGGCAGAAACGCATAATTTCCATATCGCTCTTGCCCTTAGGGTCAAAGTCGGAGCCACCCTTAGCGCCGCCGATTGGAAGACCTGTAAGACTGTTTTTGAAAATTTGCTCAAAACCTAAGAACTTAATAATTGAAAGGTTAACGCTTGGATGAAGTCTTAAACCGCCCTTGTAAGGACCGATAGCCGAGTTGAACTGAACACGGTAGCCACGGTTAACATGAACCTCGCCCTTGTCGTCAACCCAAGGAATACGGAACATAATCTGCCTTTCAGGCTCAACAAGTCTTTCAAGAAGACCTGCCTTCTCGTACTTAGGGTCGGTGTCAACTACAGCTGAAAGTGATTCAAGCACTTCTGTAGCTGCCTGAATAAATTCAGGCTGATGTGGATTGTTTTTCTTTAACTCTTCGAGTACCCTCTCTGAATATTTCATTTTTAATGAAACCTCCGAATTATTATAGTTTGTAATAATTTTTTGATGCGAGTGGAAAAAACTGAAATTTTCCACTGAAACACAATGGGTATTATAACAATTATAGTACACGATGTCAATTATTTATGCATATATATACCAAAAATTAACAAAATGTCTAAAATTAATTCAGTATAATATGAATACAAATGAATATAAATTATAATTATTCACTTTATGCATTTACAATTCCTGTCATTATATATATTTTTAAATCATAAAAATATATGATGAAAACTTTTATTAAAAATCTTCTCCTTTATCTTAAAATAAAAAGAATACTTAAAAAAGAATTTGAACTTATGACCCAAAGCCTCGATTTTGTTAACCTCGATTTAAAGCCGCATTTTATGAAAGGATATGAAATTTACAACAACAGTGACTTGCTTGCTTCTTTAAGCGTTGAGGAAATTGAGGGCATATTGGTGCTCGGTATACAGTTTTTTCGCTCTTTGCTTTACTCTCTTTGTATAAAATACAGTATAGAAAAAATATGGTGAAAATGGTATAATGCTTATAGATTTTTTATAAGGAGTATAAAAAATGAGCATTAAACTTATTGCTTCCGACCTTGACGGAACTTTGATGTCACCCGACCATTTAACCGTAAGTAAGCGTACATATAACACTCTTAAAACAGCACACGAGCGTGGTATCAAGCTTGCCGTTGCTACCGGCAGACCTTTGGCTCTTATTGACAATGTGCTCAGGCAAGTGCCGTTTGTTGATTATGTAATTTATTCCAACGGTGCGTGCGCTTATGACAGAAACGAGAAAAAAGCAGTCCACAGCGATTTGGTAGAAAACGAAAAGGCTATAAAAATTGTTGAATACTTTTTGAGCCTTGATGTCTTTTTTGAAATATATGTAAACGGGCGCAGTTGCTATCAACTTAATAAAGCAAGTCTTTTTAACAATATGGGTTTGCCGCAGGAATTTCTTGACGAAGTTGCAAGCACTATGGACGGCTATGATTCGCTTCTTGATTTTATGAAAAATGACGGCAGCGGTATGGAAAAAATCACTTTTTACGGCATCACGGGTGAAGTGAGCGAAAATATCAAAACTAAGCTTGAACAATACGGTCTTGTCACTTGCTCAAGCCTTCCGGGCACACTTGAAGCGACTAATATCACTGCCGATAAGGGTAATGCGCTTAAAGGAATTTGCAAAAGTATGGGCATAACAAGTGCTGAGGTTATGAGTTTCGGCGATGCAGAAAATGATTGCTCGATGCTCGAATTTGCCGAACACTCCTTTGCTATGGCAAACGGCACGAATGAGTGTAAAGCTTCTGCAAAGCACATCACCCTTTCAAATGCAGATGACGGCGTGGCAGTAGCTATAGAAAAATATGCGCTGTAAATTATAGTTTGCAATCGGTTGACGGCTTCGCCACATTATAGTTTTTCTCTCCCTCAGTCAACAAAGTTGACAGCTCCCTCATCAGATGGAGCCGAGTTTTCTTGCTTCCCTCTGACGAGGGAAGTGGCGGCTTCGCCGTCGATAGGAGAGAAACCGATGTTAAGATAATTATAATTTATCACAAACAAAACCACCGAGGTTCAGAAAGCCTCGGTGGTTTTTACAATTATATTAAGTTTAGCTTAGTTTTGCTTTACCGGTGCAAAGTTCGTAGTATCTGCCTTTTTGCGCCATAAGTGCGTCGTGGTCGCCACGCTCGATAATTTCGCCGTGTTCAAGCACCATAATTGCGTTTGAATTGCGAACCGTTGAAAGCCTGTGAGCAATAACAAATACCGTTCTTCCAATCATAAGCCTATCCATACCGTGCTCAATGTGAAGCTCGGTTCTGGTGTCGATTGAAGAAGTAGCTTCGTCAAGAATCATAACAGGCGGGTCGGCAACTGCGCAGCGGGCTATTGCAAGAAGCTGGCGCTGACCCTGACTTAGGTTTCCGCCGTCACCGGTGATAACCGTGTTGTAGCCGTCGGGAAGCCTGCGGATAAACGAATGAGCCGAAGCAAGTTTAGCCGCCGCAATACATTCCTCGTCGGTAGCGTCAAGTCTGCCGTAACGAATGTTATCCATAATTGTGCCGGTAAACATATGGGTGTCCTGCAAAACGATTGCAAGGCTTTTTCTTAAATCGTCTTTTTTGATACGCTTAATGTCGATTGAATCGTAAGTGATTGAACCCTCTTGAATGTCGTAAAAACGGTTAATAAGATTTGTGATAGTAGTTTTACCTGCACCGGTCGAGCCTACAAAGGCGATTTTTTGACCCGGTTTTGCGTAAAGGTTAATGTTTTTAAGCACCTGCTTTTCAGGCACATAGCTAAAGTCAACATCGGTGAAAACAACTTTGCCCTCAACAGGGATTTTTTTGTCGCCGTCGAGCCAAAACCACTTTTTGCCGTCACTTGTTTTTTCCTCGTGAAGCGTAACCGTACCCTCGTCAACTTCCGATTTCATATCCATAACTTCAAACACACGCTCGGCACCTGCCAAGGCTGAAAATACAGTGTTCATCTGGTTTGCAATCTGGTTAATCGGCTGGGTGAACTGCTTTGAATAGCTGAGAAAAGTGAAGAAAGTACCGATGTCAAGACTGCCTGAAAGAGCCAAAATACCGCCTACAAGTGCAATAGTAGCGTAGCTTGCGTTGTTGATACCGGTTGAGCACGGACCCATAATGCCCGAGAAAAAGTTTGCGTTGGTTGCGGCTTTGCGGAAGTTTTCGTTAGTTTCCTCAAATTCGTCAACTGCCTGCTGTTCGTGGTTGAAAACTTTAATAATTTTCATTCCCTCAACAGATTCTTCAATGTTGCCGTTCATAACGCCGAGGTTTTTCTGCTGTTCTCTAAAGTATTTTCTTGACTGCTTGCCGATAAGTGATACCGCAACCATCATAATGATGAGGAAAATAAGCGCAAACAGGAAAAGGGTAGGGCTTAAAACAATCATCATCGCAACGATTCCGACAAAAGTGAATGCCGACGAAACAAGCTGAACCATAGACTGCTCAAGCATCATTTGAACATTGTCAACATCGTTTGTAAAACGGCTCATAATTTCACCGTGAGTTTGCGAGTCAAAATATTTAAGCGGTAAAGTTTGCATATGGTCAAACAAATCTTTACGAATAAGGTTGGTGGTTTTGTATGCGAGCGTTACCATAATTTTACTTTGTGCAAAGCTGAAAACAGAAGCGCCCACATATAAAAGCGAAAGTTTAATAAGATTTTTAACAAGAGTTTTGATGCCCTCGTCCATAAAAGTACCTGCTTTGATTGAAGCGGCAATATCGTTTAAAATCGGCTTTAAACAATAAGATGCGGCAATGTTGCAAACGGTACTTAAAATAAGCATAACAAATACAACTAAAAGAAAGAGCTTGTTTTTGCCCATATACTGAAGAATTCTTGTAAATGTCTGCTTCGCATTTTTTGGCTTTCTAAAGTCATTTTTACCTCTCGGAGGTCCCATTGGCGGCATTATTCAAGCACTCCTTTCTGCTGTGTATTGTAAATTTCCTGATAAATCTCGTTTGTTTTCATAAGCTCATCGTGGTTGCCTATACCCTTGATTTCGCCGTCGTCAACAACAAGAATTTCGTCTGCGTCTTTAACCGAAGAAATACGCTGAGCAATTATAAATACGGTCGTGTCTTTAAGGTCGGAATAAAAACTTTCACGAATCTTTGCTTCCGTAGCCGTATCAACCGCACTCGTTGAGTCGTCAAGAATAAGAATTTTCGGCTTTTTAATCATAGCACGGGCAATACAAAGCCTCTGCTTTTGACCGCCGGAAAGGTTAAGACCGCCCTGAGCAAGATATGTGTTGTAACCGTCCGGTTGCTCGTTAACAAAACTGTCTGCCTGAGCCGCTTTGCAAGCCGCAACAATTTCCTCGTGGGTGGCGTCCTTTTTGCCCCAGCGAATATTTTCTTCAATCGTGCCGCTGAAAAGCACATTTTTTTGAAGCACAACGCCAATCATATCACGAAGCGCCGTAAGGTCGTAATCTCTTACATCAACTCCGTCAATAAGCACCTGACCGTCGGTTACATCGTAAAGGCGTGGGATAAGGTTAACAAGGCTTGATTTGCCGCAACCCGTACCGCCTACAATACCTACAATCTGACCCGGTTTTGCTTTAAAGTTAATGTTTTCAAGAATGTTGTCGCCGTGAGATTCAGGGTCGTATTTAAAGTTGACATTTTTAAATTCTACTTCACCCTTAGGCTCGGTCGGTACAAATGCATTTTCAGGGTTTGTGATGTCAATGTCGGTGTCGAGCACTTCAACAACACGCTCTGCGCAGGCTTTACCTCTTGCAAGCTGAAGAAGCATCATTGAAATCATAACAAGGTTCATAAGAATTTGAACCACATATGACGCAAACACGGAAATTTGACCTACCTGCATAACGCCCTCGTTTGCAGCAAGCGCACCCTTATAATAGGTAAACACGATAACTGCGTTGAAAAGAAGCATCATAACCGGCATAACCGTTACGATAAGACCGGAAGCCATTGCGCCCTGCTTTGCAAGGTCATCTGAAGCCTTGTGAAATTTATCCTTCTCGTGCTCCTCACGAACGAACGCTTTAACCACACGCATACCGATAAGGTTTTCCTGAACTACACGGTTAACATTGTCAACCTTTTTTTGCATTTTTTGGAACATAGGAAAACCGAACTTCATAATAAGCGCTACTATAACAACAATTATAGGAAGCATAATAAGAAGCGTTGCCGACATTTTAGGGTTGATTTTTACTGCCATAACTGCCGCAACAACCAAAAGCGCAGGTCCTCTTACAAGAATACGAAGCGACATCATAACAACCATTTGAAGCATTGTGATATCGTTTGTAAGCCTCGTTGTGAGCGACGCTGTTGAAAATTTATCAATGTTTTTAAATGAAAAACGGCTTATCTTTTTGTAAACATCATTTCTGAGCCTGAATGCGAAACGCTGGCTTACAACTGCCGAAGATTTCATAGTTGCAAGACCGCCGCAAAGACCTATAACCGAAAGCAAAAGCATACCGAAACCCATTTTGAGCACATAACTTTTTGTGTCGGCAGGGGAGGCGGTTGTGCTTACATTTTCATAAATGTTGTTTGCAAGCGACGGAAGTGAAAGCTCGCATATGGCTTCAATAATCATACCGAGCGCACTTATAAATGAAAGAAAGCCGAGCCCTTTCATATATTTGCCGAGTTTTTTTAACATTCGTCTTCATCTCCTTCTTTTTCTTTGTGACATTCGCCACAGTTTTCTAATAAATTATCTATTGCATTTTGCAAATAGTGGGCAAACTGCAAAGCTGTATCATCATCCATATCTTTTTTGATGACAGATTCCAGCTCATCCATCTTTTTTCTTACATTATCAGGTACTGCAAGCGCTTTTTCAGTCGGATACAAATGAATAATTCGTGCGTCATTTTTGTCCGGCTTCTTAATTACAAAGCCGGCTTTTTCCATTCGCTTTATTGACACACTCATAGTTGCGTTTGACACACCGGTTATCTGCGCAAGCTTGCTTGAGGTGATGCCCTCGTTTTCAATCAGCGCAAAAATAATATCCTGCTGACCCGAATAAAGTCCCTGCTCGGCAATTACTTCGTTAAACCTGCAACGAATAAGCCTCGATAAAAAATTAACTCTCGGACCGACCATATATTCGGGCGGCGGTTGCCTGCGTTTGTAGTTCATTTTCGCTCTCCTTTCCTTAAATTTTCATAATAAATATTTGTGTTGTTTGATAAAGTTAGTCAACTAACATTAGCCGACTAAACGATATTTTAGCATAATTCAACAAAATGTCAAGAATAATATTGTAAACTATTTTTGAATGTGATAAAATACACGCAAAATGAAGATAAATTATAGTTTATCTTAACATCGGTTTCTCTCCTATCGACGGCGAAGCCGCCACTTCCCTCGTCAGAGGGAAGCAAGAACTTGGCTCCCTCTGACGAGGGAGCTGTCAACTTTGTTGACTGAGGGAGAGAAACAATATAATGTGGCAACGCCGTCAACCGATTATAAACTATAATTTATAATACTAAACTAAAGGTGTAATATGAATCTTTACGATATTAATACTATTAAAAAAATACTTTCAAAATACGGCTTTACTTTTTCAAAGGCGCTCGGTCAAAACTTTTTGATTGACCCTGATGTTTGCCCGAATATGGCAAAAGAACTTAATGCAAACGGCAAAACGGGTGTGCTTGAAATCGGACCGGGTATCGGCGTGCTTACAAAAGAACTTTGCAAGGCGGCAAAAAAGGTTGTTGCCGTTGAGCTTGATAAAAGGCTTTTGCCGGTGCTTGGTGAAACACTCGGCGAGTTTGACAATCTTGAAATTGTTAACGGCGATGTTATGGAACTTGATTTAAAAGCGCTTATAGATGAAAAGTTTGCCGACTGCGACAGCGTTAAGGTGTGTGCAAATTTGCCTTATTATATCACTTCTCCTATTATTATGATGCTTCTTGAAAGCGAGCTTCCCATTGACGAAATTGTTGTTATGGTTCAAAAGGAAGCGGGCGAAAGGCTTTGCGCAGAGGTTGGCACAAGGCAGGCGGGCGCAGTTTCGGTTGCGGTTAATTTTTATGCCGACGGCGAAATTCTTTTTGATGTGCCACGCACCTCGTTTGTCCCGAGTCCAAAGGTTGACAGCGTGGTAATTAAGCTTACGCTTGATAAGGCTGAAAAATACCGAGTGGAGAACAAAAAGAAATTCTTTTCACTTGTTAAGTGCGCTTTTGCTCAAAGGCGAAAGACGGCGCTTAACAGCATTTCAAACACGATGGGCGTGCAAAAGGAAAAGCTTACAAATATTTTTGACGAACTCGGTTTGGAAGTGAATATCCGTCCTGAAAAATTAACTATGCAAAATCTTATTGATATTGCGGATAGGTTATAAAATTATTTTTAATTCAGATATCCAAAAATGAAACAAATTTCGTAGGGGCGAACACTGTTCGCCCACCATTTTCGGCAAATAAAACGAAAGGAAGAACATAAATGAAAGATAATACAAAAGTTTTTGAAGAATATACTGTGCCTAAAGCTGTTATGACAATGGCGCTTCCGAGTATGCTAAGTATGCTTATTAATATTGTATACAACCTTGCGGACACATTTTTTGTAGGTCAAACGGGCGACAGCAATCAGGTTGCCGCAGTTTCGGTTTCTATGCCGCTTTTTTTACTGTTTATCGCAATGGGCAATCTTTTCGGTGTAGGCGGTTGCGCATTTGTCAGCCGTTCGCTCGGTGAGGGCAAAAAGGATAGGGTAAAAACAATCAGTGCTTTTTGCATTTATGCTTCAATCATTGTAGGCGCTGTGCTCGGCATAATTTTCTTTACACTCAAAAACCAAATTCTTATGCTTGTCGGTGCGAGTGAAAATACAGTCGGTTTGGCTGCCGATTATCTTAAATGGGTAGCACTCGGTGCTCCGTCAATCGTGCTTGCAATCACTGCCTCAAACTTGGTAAGAGGTGAGGGTGCGGCAAAAGAATCGATGATAGGTTCGGTTATCGGTCAAATTGCAAATATCATTCTCGACCCTGTTTTTATTCTTGACAAGGGCGACAAACTTTTCGGTATCACAATGCCGTTCGGCTTCGATATGGGCGTAGCGGGTGCGGCTATCGCAACTGTTATCGGCAATATTCTTACCGTAATTTATTTTCTTGTTTATTTTCTTAGGGGCAAAAGTATTTTGAGCATTACTCCAAAGCGTTTTTCAATGGGCAACGGAATTGCAAAA
This sequence comes from uncultured Eubacteriales bacterium, assembly GCA_900540235.1. Taxonomy (GTDB): domain Bacteria; phylum Bacillota; class Clostridia; order Oscillospirales; family Acutalibacteraceae; genus Eubacterium_R. The sequence continues at coordinate 13,065 of UQEY01000026.1, read as the reverse complement.
GGCGTTATCGGCGTCGGTCTGCCTGCCGCTGTTAACAATCTTCTTATGAGTGTAAGCAATATTATCGTTAATGTTGTTCTTATTAAATACGGCGACAATGCGGTTGCCGCTATGGGTATAGCTATGAAAGCAAATATGCTTGTGGTTATGCTTCAAATCGGTCTTGCACAGGGTGTTCAGCCGCTTATCGGCTACTGCTACGGTGCACAAAATTATAAGCGAATGAAAAAGTGTATGCGTTTCAGTATAATCTGCAATGTCGTTATCGGCACGGTTATGACTTTGTTTTATCTCTTTTTCAGAAGAACTGTTATCGAACTGTTTATCAATAATAACGATGTTATCGAGCTTGGCGAAAAAATGCTTCTCGCTCTTATGGCTTCTGGTCCTGTTATCGGCATTATGTTTGTGCTCAACTTCTCGTTCCAGGGTATGGGCAAGGGTATTCAAAGTATGATTCTTTCACTTGGCAGGCAAGGTCTTATTTATGTGCCTATGCTGTTTATTATGAATAGCCTTATCGGTCTTGAGGGTATCATTTGGTCGCAGTCAACGGCAGATATTTGCTGTGTAATAACAAGTATTGTTATGTTTGCACTTATTAATAAGAATATTAAAAAGCAGGAAAAAGAAAGCGTTTTGGCAAAATAAAAAAGTGCTCCCTCGGGGGCACTTCTTGTTTTATATAGATATTATAACTCTTTTTTCATCCAGTGGTGCGGGCAGTCTTCGTCAAAGTCCTGTTCGCCGAACGGGGTGTAGCCTTGCTTGGCATAAAACGGCATTGCCTGAACCTGGGAGTGAAGCCTTATTTCTTTGCCGCCTTTTTCTTTAATAAGCTTTTCTGCCTCATTCACAATAACTGCGCCGAGGTGCTTGCCACGGTACTCTTTAATTACTGCGAGCCTGCCGATATAGTAAGCTCCGTTTTGCTCGTAAAACCTAACGGTTGCGCAAGGGATATCGCCGTCAAAAGTGACAAGATGAGTGCAGATTTTGTCAAGCTCGTCAAATTCGTCTTTAAACCCCTGCTCATTCATAAAAACTTTTATTCTTATTTCCTTTGCTTCTTTTGGCAAAACATCATAATTTTTTGTAATCATATTAACACCTCAAAATTATTTCTATTTTATCAAAATCGGCATATTGTTGTCAAGAAAGGCAGTAAAGCAGTAATACCTTTGTATACTTTTAACAAAATTATTAGACTATTTTCTATATTTGGCTTTATTGCAAAAACTGATTTTTTAGAGTAAAATAATAGGTATACTAAATTATAGTTTATAATCGGTTGACGGCTTTCAGCCACATTATAGTTTTTCTCTCCCTCAGTCAACAAAGTTGACAGCTCCCTCGTCAGAGGGAGCCAAGTTCTTGCTTCCCTCTGACGAGGGAAGTGGCGGCTTTGCCGTCGATAGGAGAGAAACTATTTGTAAGATAAACTATAATTTACAATATGTTATGAGGTGTTCTTATGAGCGAAAATAAAACAATTTATACAATAACTTCAGACAGAAATGAGAGAGTATTTATCCACGCAATGCCAGGTCATTTCGTCTCAAGCTCTTCTCATCTTAATTTTTATATCGGCACTTCCGACATTAAGCATAACCACGATGTTTCGGTTGATGCTGCTATGCTTCTTGCAAGCTACTACCACGAAAGAGGAATAGAGATTGACACCGTTTTGTGCCTTTATGAAACTCAGGCGCTCGGCGCTTACCTTGCTCACGAACTTCAAAGGGCAAATATGTTAAACCCTAACCCTGACAGCACCGTTTATGTTCTCGGTCCCGAATATGACGCTTCGGGCAATATTATCTTTAGGGATAATCTTCGCAAGCTTATTACCGGCAAAAAGGTGCTTATCCTTATTTCTTGTATCACAAGCGGTAAAACAGTTGAAAGAGCTATGGAAAGCGTAAGCTATTACGGCGGCGAAACAGTCGGCATTTCCGCTGTTTTTTCTGCTACAGACAGTATTGACTCAGTTGAAGTTAACAAGATTTTCAGCGACAAAGATGTTCCTGGTTACGAGGCTTATCCTGCCCACGATTGCCCGCTTTGCCGTCAAAATGCTAAGGTTGACGCAATTACAAACGGCTACGGCTATTCGCTTTTATAAAAATTTCTTGACAAATTATTTTAATTTGTTATAATGTATTTACAAATTAACAGTACCCAAATTAAAGACTGCGAAGCAGAAAAAGACTTTACTTTTTAGTTTAAGAGAGTTGACGGTAGGTGCAAGTCAATACAAAAGGTTTGGTGCATAGCTCTCTGCAGAGTTGCCGCTCTGAATAGTAATTAATAGGAACGGACGGTTTGCCTCGTTATTGGCAGTGGCATTGATTGATGCTAAAGGGCAGGGGTTTACCTTGCTGAAGTAGGGTGGTACAGCGTGATATTAACGCCCCTATACTCTTGTGTAGGGGCTTATTTTTTTGCAAGATGACAGGCGACCGGTGTTCGCCGATACGATATAATATTGTCGTAGGGGTTAACATTGTTAACCCGCTAAATTAAAAAAATTACGGCTCCTGTGCAAAAATGAAAGGAGAAAATATTATGAAACAGGGTTACGAAAAGTACAGAGGCTTTGAGCCTATCAACATTCCTGACAGGACTTGGCCAAACAAAACTATTACAAAAGCGCCTACTTGGTGCTCGGTTGACCTCAGAGACGGTAATCAGGCTCTTGTTGACCCAATGAATTTGCAGGAAAAGCTCGAATTCTTCACTACTCTTGTTAAAATCGGTTTTAAAGAGATTGAAGTCGGCTTCCCGTCTGCAAGTGAAACCGAATATGAAATTTTGCGTACTCTTATTGAGGGTAACTATATCCCCGACGATGTAACGATTCAGGTTCTCGTTCAGGCAAGGGAGCACCTTATCAGAAAAACTTTTGAAGCTATCGATGGTGCTAAAAATGTTATCGTTCATTTTTACAATTCAACTTCTACACTCCAGCGTAAGGTTGTGTTTAAAACCGATATGCAGGGTGTTATCGATATAGCTATCGACGGTGCTAAGCTTATTTATGAGCTTACGGAAGAAGAGAAGAAAAAGAACCCTGATATGAATATCCGCTTTGAATACAGCCCTGAAAGTTTCAGCGGAACTGAAATGGATAATGCAGTAGAAATTTGCCGTCAGGTTATGGAAGAACTTCATATTACTAAGGAAAACCCTATTATCCTTAATCTTCCGTCAACTGTTGAGGGCTCAACTCCAAACGGTTATGCCGACCAGATTGAATATTTCTGCCGTCATCTTCCAAACCGTGAAAATGCTATTATTTCGCTTCATCCTCATAATGACCGTGGCACGGGCGTTGCCGCTGCCGAACTCGGTCTTCTTGCAGGTGCAGACAGAATAGAGGGTACACTTTTCGGCAACGGTGAGCGTACCGGTAATGTTGATATCGTTACTTTGGCTCTTAATATGTGGACTCAGGGTGTTGACCCTAAGCTTGACTTCCACGATATTAACAAGATTAAGGGCGTTTATGAAAGAAATACAAAAATGATCGTTCCTCCTCGACACCCTTACGCAGGCGAACTTGTGTTTACCGCTTTTTCAGGCTCTCACCAGGACGCTATCAACAAGGGCAAAACATATATGGAGGAGCACGGCGGCGATTATTGGGATATTCCTTATCTTCCTATCGACCCTGCCGATGTCGGCCGTGAATATGAGCCTATTATCCGTATCAATTCTCAAAGCGGTAAGGGCGGAATGGCATTTATCCTTGCAAACGACTACGGTATTAAGATGCCTAAGGCTATGCAAAGTGAGTTCAGTGCAGTAGTTCAAAAAGCTTGCGATGAAAAGGGTAAGGAACTTCAGCCTGATGAAGTTTTTGACCTCTTCCAAAAAGAATATCGTAATGTTTGCGGTCCTTACAGACTTCTTAATTATAAGATAACAGAAGAAAAGAACGAAGCCGATTATCTCACAACCGTTCACTTTACCGGCGAACTTAAATATAAGGATAACGAACCGATTAAGATTTCGGGTGACGGTTCGGGTCCTGTCGGTGCTTTCTGCGAAGCTATGAACAAAGCGGGTCTTGCAGAATATGAGTTTGTTGACTACAGCGAGCACGCTATCTCTGTCGGCAGTGATTCAAAGGCTATCAGCTATATTCATATTAAAAATAAGGACGGAAAGGATATTTTCGGTATCGGTGTTAGCCATAATATCGGCTACGCTTCAATGAAGGGTATCATCTGCGCAATCAACCGTGACCAGGCAGACACAATGCGTGACGATACAATGCCGGGTATCTTTGACCAATGCTGAGTCGTTGTACAGTGGTGCATCAGATTTTGAATTACAGCAGTAAGATTTGATGATTACACTATTGCAATATTTTGATATATACGATTATCGTAGGGGCGAACTGTGTTCGCCTTTACAATAACTGAATCTCGGTGATAATATGAAAACTATATTTGGCATTATCGCAATTATATTTGGCGGTCTTTCTTTGATTTGCCTTATCCTTCTTGTGGCTTTGGTTAAATCAAATAAGGGCAAAACGCTTGATGAAGTTTCAAACAAAATCAAGGTGATGATTATCCTTTTAGGTTCTTGTATAATATTTGTTGCGGTTTTTGGCTTGGTTGCAACAGTATTGTATTAAAATATATGATATGTAGGGGTCGGCGTCCCCGACGAATCGTTAATATAAAATAACAGAAAGGTAAAAATATGAAAAATTATAAAATTACAGTATTAAAGGGCGACGGTATCGGCCCTGAAATTGTAGATGAATGTATAAAAGTGCTTAACAAAGCAGGCGAGAAATTCGGCTTTAGCTTTGATTATAACTATCAGCTTTTGGGCGGCTGCGCTATTGACGAATACGGCAAGCCGTATCCGCAAGAAACTGCAAATGCCTGCAAAGCTTCTGATGCGGTTTTGCTCGGTGCAGTAGGTGGACCAAAGTGGGACAGCCAGCCTGGTAACAACCGTCCTGAAAAGGGTCTTCTTGCAATTCGTGAAGATTTGGGCCTTTTTGCAAATCTTCGCCCTGCAAAGATTTTTGCTCCGCTCAAGAGTGCTTCTCCTATTAAGGAAGAAATTATCGGCGACGGTCTTGATATTCTTATCGTTCGTGAACTTACCGGCGGTATCTATTTCGGCGACCGTGGAACATATGAAGAAAACGGCGTTGTAGGCGCTTATGACACGGAACGCTATACTTATCCTGAAATTAAAAGAATTGTTAAGGCAGGTTTTGAATACGCAATGAAGCGTGGCAAAAAGCTTACCTGCGTTGATAAGGCTAATGTTCTTGATTCTTCAAGACTTTGGAGAAAAGTTATGGAAGAAACAGCCAAGGACTATCCTGAGGTTGAAGTTTCTTATATGTATGTTGACAACTGCGCAATGCAGCTTGTTCGCAACCCTAACCAGTTTGACACTATCGTTACTTCAAACATCTTCGGCGATATCCTTTCCGATGAAGCTTCTATGATTTCCGGTTCAATCGGTATGCTCGCCTCAGCTTCTCTTGCTGAGGGCACATTCGGTCTTTATGAGCCTATTCACGGCTCTGCACCCGACATTGCGGGTCAGGGTAAGGCTAACCCTCTTGCAACTATTCTCAGCGGTGCTATGATGCTTCGCTATACTTTCGGTGAAGCTGAGGCTGCCGACGCTATCGAAAACGCTGTTGATGTTGCACTTACCAAGGCAAGAACACCTGATATTTTTGAGGACGGCTTTGAAGCTGTTAACACTTCTCAAATGGGCGACCTTGTTGCAAGCTTGCTTTAATTTAATATAAATAACAAAAGGTACTGCGCTTTTGCAGTACCTTTTTTGCTGTCTGTAATTGGTTGACGGACTGACAATGTCAGTCCCTACGATAGTATTTCTGATTTACATATGTCGTAGGGGAGGATACCATCCTCCCGAACTTTTATACCTTTATTTAACTATCTCAATGCTGTCACCGGTGTCTTTGATTTCGATAAACTTAGGGTGTTCTTTACCGTTGGTGTTCGGCGTGTGGTAGCTTAAATAAAGCTTGTCGTTTGCTTTGAAAATCATACCGTGACCGCCGTCATTATCAATAAGAAGCGGCAAATGCTCAAACACGCCGTTAAGCTCGTTGTCGCTTGAACGGGCAACGCACTGGCAATACTTGTGGTTAACAAAGGTTGACCAAATAAGCAGCAGCTTGCCCTTACTTGTTTTGTAAGCAAACGGACCGTCGGTAATGTAGTGCTCGCCATCCGGCTTTTTGTCTGCCCACGGCGGAGTCGAACCGGCAAAAAGTTTTGTCGGCAGGCTGATAGCGGCATTGAGTTCCTTGTTAAGCTTGATAAAACAAACGGTTCCGTCAATAATTTGCGTGTGCTCGTGGCAAAAAATGAGGTACGGCTCGCCGATTTTTGAAATGTAAAGCGTTGCGTCAAGACATTCCCATTCCTCGGGTGTGAGCGCTCCGTCGCTGTACGGTTCAAACGGACCGAGCGGGGAAGAAGATTTTAAAATGTATGAGCCCCTAAGTCCGTTTTCCTGAGTGAAAGTGGCAAGCATATAGTATTCATTCTTATATCTGTGCACCTCGGGCGCCCAGTTAACTTCTTTGTTTAAGCCGTATTTAACGCTGTTGAAACATTCCTGAGCCTCGCTCCAATTAACAAGGTCTTTTGAAGTGTAAACATCAAAACCGCCCACATTGCAGCCAAAGTTTTTCGCTCTTGTGCCGTAAAGATAATATGTATCGTCTGCCGCCAAAACGAACGGGTCACGGATATTTATTTCTTCTAATTTCATAGTCTTATTACTCCTAAAAATTAGTTTTGATTATTTTTTCGCTAAGCTCTTTGGTTGGAAAATCGGTATAAATCGTGCCGTAATAGTAACCTTTTTTAAGCTCGTATTCCATAAATTTAGGGTTGATGAATTTTGCATTGTTTTTCGGCCCTTTGAGTCCGCCTGCGGTTGAAAGGTAGTTGATTATGTACTTGCCGTCAAATTTGCCCATACTGTCAAGAAACGGCTTGATGCACTCGTACCACCTCGGCTCGGGTTTATATTTAAACCTGTCCTGAATGATGAATTTAATTTCATATTCGCCAGAGGTGTTGAGCGTTAAAGGTTCGGGCACGGCAGTGTCCTGCTCAACCCAATTTGAAAAATCAATTCCCGTTTCATTAATATTATATCCCTTTGCGGTGTCCATAGCACAGCGGCGAATAAAAACGATTTTACCCCTTACTTCGCCGAGCTTAGGACTTCTGTTTTCCAAAAACCATTTTTCAGGGTTCTTTTTAATATAGTTATTCAGCATCAGGTCAAAGCACTTTTCCATTTCTTTCCTGCTGTCGTTTTTAAACTGAAAAACAATGGTTTCGCTCTTGTTTTCGTCAAGGAAACGGTAGCAGTGATTTAACACATCTTCCATATCCATCTGGGCGGAAAAATGACTTCTTTTGTTAAACGCTTTCGCAACACCGTGAACCATTTTGAGCCTGTCGCCCCTTGATTCAACCCTAATGTCGAGCGCACGAACGCCAAGAATCAGTTGCTCGTAAATGTTCCTGTCTTGGCACTTTGAAATGTGCGAAAACTGAATATACTGAGTAACGCAGTCGTGAGTGCCGATAAGATTAAGTTTAAGCACTTCGTTTTCATCGTTTATGTCTTTCATCCAATTTTTTGTTTGCATAAATATCACCAAAAATAATATAACATTTTTGGCTATTAATATCAATGTAAATATATTGAAAATATTGCCGATATACTTTATAATTAGATTTATAATATATAATAAGGGGAAAATATGAAAAAATTACAGTGTTTTTTATATCACTTGCTTTTACTCTTATCAAAAATAATAAATTAAAGAAGGGCCAATTATGATATTACTTAATGCAAAAGGTAAAATCACCTTACATAACAATAAAACAAATCTAATTCACCGTTTTGATGTTCCAAACGGCTTAAAGGCACTTAAAATCAGTTTTGAGTATTCGCCTAAAACTTTGGAAAACAGGGAAAAAGCGATAGAAGAAGTTAAGGCTTGCCTTGAAAAGTATGACGAGGTTTGCGAGGGCAGACCTGCTGATTATTTGCCGATTAAAAATCTTGTCACCCTTTCGCTTGACGCAAACGGCAGGTATATAGGTGCGGCTCACAGGCAGTCAAACAAGCAGGAGCATATTATAAGCGCCGATAATTCTTCTGTCGGTTTTATTAAGACGGAGATTGAGCAGGGCGAGTGGGATATTATGCTTAATGTTCATTCTGTCAGTTGTGATATAGATTATAAAATTATTGTGGAGGGAGAAGAATAATGAGCTATTTACCGTGCGAACTTCATTGCCACACTGTTCACAGTGACGGCGATTTTACAGTTAAAGAACTTCAAAATGCCGCAGTGCAGGACCACCTTGCAATTATGGCATTAACCGACCACAATACTTTTTCAGGTTGGGATGATCTTGACGACAGCGTTATTCCGACTGTCAGGGGTATTGAGTGGACAACTTATTTCGGTCATATGCTCGTGCTCGGCGCTAACGAGTTTGTTGATTGGCGTGACGCAGTGCCCGATAATATTGACGAAAAAATCAAGCAAGTTAAGGCAGCAGGCGGGCTTGTAGGCATTGCCCATCCTTTCCAGCTCGGTTCACCTCTTTGCACCGGCGGCAGATGGGAGTTTAATGTTCGTGATTTTAGAAATGTTGACTATATCGAGGTTTGGCATCAAAACCTTTATTCTGTGAAAAAGGAAAACGATAAGGCACTCGAATTTTGGACTTCTCTCCTTGACAAAGGCTACAAAATTGCCGCAACCTACGGCAGAGATTGGCACAGAGAGGAAGACCACGGCCACTACGGCTGTACATACCTTGATGTTGACGATGTAAGCGCAAGCTCTGCACTCAGGGCAATAAGAATGGGCAAAACAGTAATTTCTCACGGCGCAAAATTTATTTTCCGTGTTCATCGCCACGGTGTTACAAGTGCTATAGGCGACACGGTTAAAAGGGGCAATTACACTTTCAGTTTCTTTACCGACCTTCATTCAAGAAGCAAGGATGCAGGCGACGAATCTGTTGTTTATAAAGAAATAAGAATAGTAACAAACGGCGGCAAAGTCGTTTTGCAAACAAGATATGACGAAAGGCATACAAGGCTTCGCCTTGAACCTAAGCACTGGTATAGGTGCGAACTTTGGGGCAGCGTAGACGGCGAAAAAAAGGCACTTGCCATTACTTCACCGATATATTGCGAATGATTTAAACCGAAAATTATTGTTCCTGCTTGTGCTATTTGCACAAACGGGAACAATTTTTTTATATATCAAGCTAATTGAAAAATAGGCGACTTTCTATTATAATGGATAATAGGAGTGATTTTATGAAAACAGTTGAATTAAATACAAATTGCGGAAAAATCAAAGGCTTGGAACTTGAAAATTCCCTTGAATTTCGTGGTATTCGCTATGCTGTTGCAAGCAGGTGGGAATACCCGAAGCAGGTAACAAAATTTGACGGCATATATGATGCTACCGAGTTTAAGTCTTGCTCAATTCAGCACAGAGCCTTCCTTGACGACGCAAAGGTAAACGCTTTTTATCACAAAGAATTTAGGCAGGGCTTGAAGTTCGATTACAGCGAGGACTGCCAATATCTTAATATATATACGCCTAAAAACGCCCAAAACTGCCCTATTTTTATCTACATTCACGGCGGTAGCTTTACGGGCGGCAGCAGCAATGAACACCACATTGACGGTACAAATTTTGCTGAAAACGGAGTTATTTTTGTTGCGTTCAACTATAGGCTCAATGCATTCGGTTTTTGCTCTCATCCCGACATTACAAATGACGAGGGCGTTTGCGGCAATTTCGGTCTTTTTGACCAAGCGGCGGCGATTAAATGGGTTAAAGATAATATTGCGTCTTTCGGCGGAAACCCTGATAACATTACCCTTGCGGGTCAAAGCGCAGGGGCTATGAGCGTTGATATTCTTATGTCCTCTCCTATTAGCAAAAATCTTTTTCAAAGGGCAATTATGATGAGCGGCGGCGGAATACAGAGAGAGGTTGCAAGACCGCTTTCGCCTGAAAAAACAAGAGAATTTTGGGACGAAATAGTTGAATATGCCGACTGCGGCAATATTTTTGAACTTAAAAAAGTTGACAAAGAAGTGCTTTGGCGTGCGTGGGACAGAGCGTGTAAGGAAAACAAGACTATGAGTATGCTCTACACAATGCCTGTTTATGACGGCAAGCTTCTCACCAAAGATACTTTTAATATGAAATCAATACCTAAAATGCCTAAAATTATCGGTCTTACAAAAAACGATATGTTCCCTATCATACTTAAAAAAATTGACCAAAAGTGGCTTTCAGCCGACAAGGAAAGCGACTGCTATATTTACCTTTTTGCAAGAGATTTGCCGGGCGACAGCAAGGGCGCTTGGCATTCGAGCGATTTGCTTTATGCTTTTGGTACGCTGAAAAACAGTTATCGCCCGTTTGAAAAGACAGACTATGAAATTTCAAATCAAATAGCAAAATCTTTTATCTCTTTCGCAAAAAACGGCAACCCTAATTGTAACGCTATCCCTAAATGGGAAAAGGGCGGCAAAAAGATAATGACATTTTGCGAAAATACCGGGTCAAAATCTTGGCAAACGCTCACTTTGATTAACAACACTTTCCACGGAGGATTTGAAATTTAATGAGATTTAATCATAAATTTGATTTGATTGAAAAAACAGATTATAAAAGAAAATATGTTTGCGATGATACGGTTGCTCAAATTGATTTTATCAGCGGCAGTGCGCTCAGAGTTGCGGTATACAAAAAGGACTGCGAAATGCTGCCTACTTTTACAATTAACCCGAACGGTGATTTGTCGCACACGGGCAGAAACAAGCTTTCGTCAGACGGCTTTGAAATGTATCACCCAAAAAGTGAAAAAACACAAAACGGCGAAAAATTTACCCTTTCAAACAGCATTGAGGTTGAAGTTGACTTAAATAATTTCCTTTTGACTTACAAAAAGGACGGTGCTCGAATTTTCGGCGACCGTGCTCCGCTTGCATACAATATTGAGGGCGAATTCGGCGCCGGAGCATACCATTATATCTCTCGATTTGATGATGAATACATTTTAGGTCTTGGCGACAAGGCGGGCAAAACGGACAAAAAAGGCAAAACTTTCAGAATTGAAACTGCAGACAGTATGGGCTTTGATGCAGAGTATACCGACCCGCTTTACAAGCATATTCCGTTTTACATTTGCAAAAACGATGTGTGCACCTACGGTATTTATTATGATACGAGTGACAATTCGTTTGTTGACCTCGGCAGGGAAATAAACAACTACTACGAGCATTTTAAGTTTTTTAAAACAGACGAAGATTATCTTGTTTATTATGTGTTTTTCGGCGATGTGCTGTCTGTTATGAAGCAGTACAACACCCTTTGCGGCAAGCAGGCTTTTCCGCCAAAGTGGAGTTTTGACTACTGCGCAAGCACAATGGCATATACCGACGCTGACAATGCAGAGGAGCAAATGTACAACTTCCTCAAAAAAATCAGCGGCCGTGATATGGCTTGCCGTGGCTTTTATCTTTCCTCGGGTTACACGCAGATAGGCAATCTTCGCTGTGTGTTTCACTGGAATTATGACAAATTTCCCGACCCTAAAAGGTTTATAAAAGATTTTAAGGACAGGGGTATCCATCTTATCCCTAACATCAAGCCTGCGTTTTTAACTTCGCACCCGATGTATGACGAAATTAAGGAAAAAGGTTTATTTGTAAAGAACCCCGACGGCACACCTTATGTAACTCAGTTTTGGGACGGTGTCGGCAGTTATATTGACTTTACAAACCCGAAAGGCTTTGAGTTTTGGAACACGCAAGTTAAGGAAAAACTTCTCGACTTCGGCATTGACGCCACTTGGAACGACAATAACGAATTTGACATAAAGGCACTTGACGCAAAAGCTTACGGCTTTGGAAAAGAGGTAAATGCAAAGCAAATCAAACCGATTTTGACATACCTTATGGTGCTTTCATCCTATGAAGCGCAGAGGGAAAAGTATCCGAACTCTCGTCCTTTCCTCTCCACCCGCAGCGGCAGCAGTGCACTCAGGCGCCTTGCTCAAACTTGGTCGGGCGATAATTTCACTTCCTTCCACGACCTGCGATTTTGCCACTATGTGGGTATGACGCTTTCGCTTTCCGGCTTGTATTTTTACGGCCACGACCTTGGCGGTTTCAGCGGCGATATGCCGAGCAAGGAACTTTTGCTTCGTTGGATGCAGCACGGCGTTTTTGAACCGAGGTTTACAATTCATTCTTGGAATAAGGACAATACAGCCACTATGCCTTGGAGCTATGAAGAAGCGATTGACGGCGCAAAGAAAATTTTAGCCGAACGCAAAAGGCTTGTGCCTTATCTTTACAACTGCGCATATGAAGCTGTTGAGGACGAGCTTCCTATTCAAGCTCCGCCGTTCGTTTATTTTGACGATGAAAATATTGATATCAATACTACTTCCTTTATGTTTGGTAGGGATATACTTGCAAAGTGCGTGCTTGACGAGGGAAAAAACGAGGTGAGCGTTTATCTTCCAAAGGGCGAAATTTGGTATCTCGGCGACAAGTGTTTTGACGGCGGTCAAAAAGTCGAAGTAAATATCCCCGAAGATGAGGCGGTACCGTTTTTTGTTAAAGGCGGTTGCGTTCTTCCGTTTGATGAGGGTGAGTACGGTTTTAGGAAAGAAGAAAAGCTTGAATTTACCGTTTATCCTATAAAATCAGGCGTATTTTGTGACACATTTTTTACAGATGACGGCGAAAGCTATGAATACAAAAACAATAACTGCACAAAGCTTAAATTTACGGTGGAATGTAATGAAAAAGAAGTTGTTGTTAAATACGAAAATCTTGCGAATGTAAAATTGACGCCTGTTATTAAACTTTGCAGTGGGGATGATAGACGACTTGTAATATAAATTATTATTTATAATAGGTTGACGGCTACGCCACATTGTATTTTTTCTCTCCCTCAGTCAA
>UQEY01000025.1 GCA_900540235.1 uncultured Eubacteriales bacterium | reverse complement strand
TACAAAATTTATCTCACTTTCTCAACATTCTCCAGCGTGTAGAAATTTATTATTTAACTTTTTCTACACGCTGAAAGGGCAAACTCGGTGTTTGCCCTCTCTTTTTGCTCGTCTTTATCAATTTGCACAAAAATCAAATTGTAATTTAATAAATTATATGATATAATCACAATATACTCGCTTTCTTTTTAAAAGCAATACATAATTTGAGGGGTAGTTATGGGAAAAATAAACGGCGAAAAAATTAAACAGACTATATCGTCTGTCAAAACGCATTGGAAGACACCGCCTGAGGGAAGGTATGTTCCATACAAGGAAATACTTGCCTACAGCGTAGGCGGTATAGGCGTTAAATCTGTTATATATATTGTGTATGATATTGCGCTTTCGGCAACGAGTTTGCTTGCCGGTTCTGCGCTTGGGTTGAAAAACGGCGACCTTGTTAAACTTAGCTTGATTGCGACGATTATTTGTATGTTTTTAGGCCCTATTCGTGGTTATATTATTGATAATACACGAAGCAGTAAGGGCAAATTTCGACCGTATTTACTTTACACCGGTATTCCGTCGGGTATTATTGTTACGATTTTTGCGTTTTTACCGTTTGAAAGTATGGGTTACAACCAAAAACTTTATGCTTTGTTTATAACATATATGCTTTTGCAACTGTGTTATCCGTTTTATGACCAAGCGTACAGTACTCTTGTTCAGGTAATGAGCCCTAACTCAACCGAGCGTGCCGATATCATTACTGTTTCAACCTTTATTTATTCGCTTTCACCGACGATAAAAGGCTTTATTGTTCCTATTATTGCAGGCTTTACAGGCGGCTTGGAACATATTAATGCGTATCGTGTTATTATGCCCATCTTCGGTATCGGCGGTGCTATTATCGGTATTCTCAGTTATACCGGCACTAAAGAAAGAATTATCGTTTCAAAAGACTATTCGGCAAAAGTCCCGTTTTTTAAAGGAATCGGTGCGGGTATAGCTAACAAATATCAGTGGGCACGCTCACTTACTTCTTGGTTTATTTTGCTTCAATCGGGCGTCGGCAATATAACTACTTGGTATTTTTATTACGGTATTAAGGATGTATTAAACCTTTCAACCGAGCAGCAAGGCGTACTTAACGGCACGCTTATGACTGTTTTCGGTGCGGCGGCTACTCCGGCAATGTTTTTGGCTCCGTTTTTAATAAGAAAAATGGGTAAGAGAAATTATTATATCCTTTATATGGTGGCAAATCTTTTCTGCTTTGTAGGAATGTATTTGTTTATTGAGCAGATTTGGGTGCTTTTTGCTTTCGTTTGGATAAGAGGTTTCTTTAACACATTCACCCTTATTTCGGACGGCGCTATGAATGCCGATGTGCTCGATTACCAACAGTACAAAACGGGTGAAAGACTTGAGGGTCTTATGGGTCAGTTTGTGGGCATTATCGGCACATTTGTATCTATGGGTATTACTTATTTTACTCAAACAATCGTTATGCAAAATCATTTCGGCTTGGTTGACAACTACGATGACCTTTACAAAGTTTCTTTCCGTGAGCCGCTTTCAAAAGGTATGATTATTATTGCGTTTGTCGGTTATCTTCTTGCACTTATTCCGTTTGTTACAATGTACACTTTGACGGAAAACGAGCATGAAGCTCACATTAAAGTTCTTAAAATTCGTGCCGCACTTGAAGACTATGCAACCAATTCACTTTCCGACGGTGAACTTGAAGAAGCAAAGCAAATTTATGCCGATTCACTTATTCAGCTTGCTGACGCAAAAGAAAAAATCAAAACCGCAAAAGGCAAGGAAAAAAGAAAACTTAAAAACCAAATTACGGCACTTGAACTTGTTATTAATGAAAAGAACAGGTTTAATGAAGAAAAGATGGTTAAAAAGTGCGAAAAGGCCAAAGAACTTCTCGCATCTACCGTTGAAGAACTTTACGGCATCAGTGAACCGTCAATGGATAAGTACAATGAAGCAAACGCTATGAGCGAAGATACAAAAGAGGAGCAAAAGCTCAAGGCTCAAAAGCTTAAAGAAGCTTCAAAGGAGCTTGACGCATTTAACAAAAAAGCATATGACTATATCCAAGCTCGCAAGCTTATAAAGCAACTTGAATACTATTCTCACTGGGAAGAATTGTTTGAAGTAAAAGCGTAAATTATATTTTTATTACGAAAAATGTCGAACTGTTCAGTTTATATATAATAAATATAAATTTATTATAAATGGCTACATTTTTATTGACAATGATAGAAAATTCGCTTATAATTAACACATTGTTAACATATTTGCGGGAGGTTTGAGCTTTGGCAATCGCTACTTTTAAAAGATATGAAAAAAAATATCTTATTACAAAAGAACAGCTTGACCAAATTTGGCCTCGTTTGCTTGAATATATGGACCTTGACCCGTTTTGTCTTAACGGCGGGGAATACAGAATTTACAGTATTTATTATGACACTGACAATCACGATGTAATAAGGCACAATTCTTCTTCTCCCGTTTATAAGGAAAAAATGAGAATTCGTTCTTATTATGACAATAAAGACCCCGAAGACAAGATTTTTATGGAAATAAAAAAGAAAAGTCAGGGTCAGGGAAATAAAAGAAGAATAAAACTTAAAATTAAAGAGATTGAGCCATTTGTAAACGAAGGCATTTTGCCTGAAACAAACGATTATCTTTCAACTCAAGTGGCAAAAGAACTCCAATATTATTTGAAAATTAATAAGGTCCATCCTGCTCTTTATGTTCAGTATGACAGGCTTGCTCTTTTCGGCAAGGAAGATAAAAATTTCAGAATGACATTTGATAATAATGTTAGGGTAAGAAGGAAGAATTTTGAGTTCGGCGAAAGAGAAGACGATGAGCTGCTTCTCCCAAACGGCGAATTTATTATGGAAATCAAGATTTTGGGTGCAATGCCTATTTGGCTTGCAGATTTGCTTGACGAATATAAGCTTTACAGCCGTGGCTTTTCAAAATACGGCGTTAAGTTTAAGCAAGATTTAGCTGACGGTAAAATCAGCTACAATATGACTGACAAAGACGGCAATCAGGTTGACTTTGACTTCTTTGAAAGTCTTTAAGCGTATATAATTTATTTTATATAATTAATTACATATTATAAAGAGGTTTGGGATATGACAGATTTTTTCTACAATCTAACATCGGGTGAAGCTGCCGTACTTACTTGGCAGGGCGTTCTTGAAACTGTGCTTGTTTCTGCACTTATAGGTTTCATTATCAGTCTTGTATATATGTTTACCCACAAAAAAGAGGGTTACAGCCAAGCGTTTTGCGTTTCACTCATTCTTTTAGCTCCGATAGTAGGTATGGTTATTCTTGTTATCGGTAATAATGTTGCTACTGCGTTCAGCCTTGCCGGTGCTTTTGCACTCGTTCGTTTCCGTAGTGCACCCGGCGACCCGAAGGATATCGCATTTGTATTTATGAGCGTAACAATGGGTCTTACCTGCGGTCTTGGTTATTGGCTTTGGGCAGCATTCGCAACACTTCTGCTTTGCGCAATTATTCTTATTCTTCATTTTACAAATTACGCCGGCAAAAAAGGCAAAAGATTTGACCTTAGAATTACGGTGCCGGAGAGTTTAAATTATGTAGGTGCATTTGATGAAACTCTTGCGAAGTATTGCAAATCAACAAAAATGACAAAAGTTAAGAGCGTTGATTTCGGTGCTCTTTTTGAACTTACTTTCAGCATTGATATGAAAGATGAAAAACAAATTCGTCAGATGATAGACGATTTAAGAGTTATGAACGGTAACTTGAAAATTATGGTGTCCGAGCCTGAGAGTGCAAGGAGTTTCCATTTCCAGTAAAAATAAAATCAACGAGGGAACACGGTTTTTGGTGTGTTCCCTTAAATCATTTTATTAAAGAATTAAATTTTATCGAAATATTGTGTAATAATTGACAGTAATGCTATATATAGGGGTTGTGGCAAATGAATTTGAAAAAAGCAATGGTAATAATTTTGGCAGCAGGAATGATAGGTGCATCGTTTGTCGCTTGCTCGCAGAATACAAACGACGAGGCGCAAAAAGCGGCGGCAACAAGTGCTGCTGTTGCGGCAAAAGAGCAAAGCGAAGAAACGACTCAGCCGCAAACAGAAATTGAGTCGAAAGTCGTTACCGATAAAAACGGCGAAACAACTGTTGTAACTCAAGTTGTTACAAAGAAAACGGACGGCACAAAAGTCGCTTATTCAAACAAAGCACAGGCAACTTCTTCATCTAAAAGCAAAAAGAATAATGCTTCTTCTGCTTCGGGTAATGCAAATAAAACAAATGCAAAAGGCAAAAAGTCTGCTAATGCGACAACAGTGAAAAACGGTGCAACCAAAAACGCCAAGACTTCGGCAAATGGTGAAAACTCAGCGACAAAAGCGAACGGTAATGAAGCAGCCAAAGGCGTTACTCAAGTATCAAATGCCAAATCATCAAAACATTCTGCCGATAACACAACAAAATCTGCAAATGATTCTTCAAACGGCAAAGAAGCAACCAAATCAACCGCCAAATCTTCAGGCAGCAAAGAAACTACTAAGCCGTCTGCCAAAGCTTCAGGCAATAATAAAGAAGCCAAGTCAACCACTAAAGTTTCAGGCGGTAATGAAACGAAAAAAGCAACCACAACAACAAAGCCTTCAACTACAAAGGCACCTGCAACAACCGAAGCAAAAGAAACGGTTATTACACTTCAAAGCAACGGCAACGCAAGTTGCCAAAGCGAAAAGGTAAGCATTAATTCCACCGGCTACGGCACGGTTACGATTAATTCACCGGGTGATTATATTATTAAATCTGATGTTAATGTTTGGCACGGTCAAATTATAGTTAAACTGAAAAACACGGAAAATGCGGATATCAGGCTTGAAAATGTAAACATTGCAACTCAAAATGCAAATGCAATTCAAATTATCGACACAAGTATTGACAGTAACAGAAGCTTTATTGAGGCTGATGTATCTTCGGGTACTTCAGGTGCGGGCGACGCAGACAATACACTTCAAGATGCTATGAAAGAAGTTGCAAAACAGCCAAAAGCACCCAATGTAAGCCTTTCATTCCCAACGGGTACTTCGTCAAGTTTTTCTACCGTTTCAAATAATATTTCGGGTGTGCTTTATAATGAATCAAAGCTTACAATCAAAGGTAACGGTAAAGTTACATTTGAATCGAAGAAAAACAGAAATAATGCAATAGCGTCAACAAAAAGCGTGTCGTTTAAAAATGTTGACGCAACGCTTATAACTCCGGCAAATGAGTCAACGAGCGCACTTTCTTCTGCAAGAGGTGTTTTCTGCTACTCAAAGGTTAATGTCGAAAGCGGAAGTCTTACAATCAAATCAAACGGCGACGGAATAAGATGCGAAGAATTTAATTCGGCTGACGGCACAACGAACATTAAATCATCGGCAAGCGACGGTATTGATGCTGACGACGCTATCAATATTACAGGCGGTAAAGTGACTGTTGAAGCACTTCAAAAATCTTGCCTTAAAGTAAGACGGGTTAACAATCAAGAAAAGCTCAACGAGGGCAAGACAGGCGTTAAATCTGACGACGGAATCAACAAACCCGACCATACATTTAAAATTGACGGCGGAACAGTAGTTGCAATGGGCAAAAATATTACAACTTTAAAATCTGTCAAATCGGGTCAAACCACTTCAAAGCAAGCTTCAATAGTTTGCAAGAGCGTTAAGGCAAAGGGCAGTGAAGAAGCCAAAAAAGCAATCGATTTTTCAATAAAAGGAAGCGGCGTCAACGCCTCTTCAGGTGTAAAATGTATTAAGTATTTATATTCATCACCGAGTGTTGACAGCAGTAAGGAATATACTGTTTCGTCAAATGGCTACAGTAGTGAAAAGGCAGTGTTTACAGGTAAAGCAGGTGTTGCAAAAATCACTGCGACGGTTTAATGAACAGGGGGGGTAAATTATGAAAAAGAGCGTAAAAAAAGTTTTTGCGATATTTCTTTCACTCGTTATTATTTCAACTTCTTTAGTTGCGGTGCCGAGTATTGCTTTAGCTTCAGAAGATGCGGTAACGGTTGAAAATTCATATATTGATATTTGGGCTGACCCGCAAGGCGTACTCAGTCAAAATGCGATAACAAATTTTAATTCGGGCAACAAGCTCGCTTCTTTGGGCGGTATTAAGCCTTATAAGAGGAGTTCAAGTTCCGGTTCGTCATCAATTATCGGTGGCGATTCGGCGGCTAATTATTATCTTTTTTTGCCGTCAAATGCCGATTTGTCTGCATTAAAGTTTTGGTTTGACGGTACTGCTTCAATCAATGGTAAAAAAATCATTTCAGGTGAACCTACCGATGCACTTGCAGAAATTAACGAGGGCGGAGTTGCAAAAAAATATACTTTCACTCTCGGTTCAACTTCCTATGATGTTACTGCGCTCAAAAGCGGAGAAGTAGGCACAGTTTATATTGACACCCAGTCGGGTTCGCTTTCTGCAATTAACGGCAGTAGTGACAAAAGCGTCAGCGAATCGGGTTCTATTATGGTAGTAAACCCTGACGGTACGGTTGACTATAACGGCGTTATGGACAAGATGTCGGGTCGAGGCAACGGTACTTGGAGCACAGACCTTAAAAAGCCGTATAATGTTAAGCTCAACAAGTCAACATCTCTTTTGGGTATGGCTGCAGCTAAAAAATGGTGTCTTCTTGCAAACGCAATGGATAATTCGCTTATAAAAAACGAACTTACTTACGATTTTGCCGATTATATCGGAATTAAATATCAGCCTCATTCAAAGCCGGTTGACCTTTTTGTTAACGGTCAGTATATCGGCGCATACAACCTTGCGGAAAAGGTTGAAATTAAATCTAACAGGCTCAATATAGCAGATGTAAACGAAAATTTAAAAATTGCAAACGGCACTGTTGATTCAAATACAGGCGCAACAATTCCGTCTGATTTCAGCGGAGTTACGGTGAATACCGCAAATGCACCTACAGTTTCAAAACATACAGGTCATACTGTCGGCGCTTACAGATATTCAAATCTTAAAGACCCAAGCGATTATACGGGCGGTTATATTTACGAACTTGAAATCAGCAATCGCTGGGTAACTGAAAACGCAGGCTTTTGTGCATATAACCGTCAGGGTTGGGTGCTTAAAAACTGTGACTACGCAAGCCAAAATATGGTGCAATACAGTTACGATTTGCTTTACGCTCTTGGCTCCTCCGTTTATAACGGCGGCATTGTGCCGAGAAATTCAACAACCACAAACTGTTCGTCACTTTCAAATCTTACTATACTTGCTTACGGTTCAAAGAGCATAACAAACCCTGCACCTGCCACTCGGTATCAGGGTAAAAAGTGGAGCGACCTTCTTGACGCTGATTCTGCAGTGATTTATTATTGGACGCAAGAGTTCTTTAAAAATATGGACTCATCCGTTTCGTCAACATATTTTTATAAAGATTCCGACTCTGTTGACTCAAAACTTTACGCAGGTCCTATGTGGGATATGGATAATTCGCTCGGTGCTGACAGAAACGGTGAAAGATGGGGCAAGAGTTGGACTTCTTCTGACGGTTGGTTTACCAAAAATTCAAGAATTTACCGCTGGAGATGTGACGACAGTTCAACATCATATTCTAAGGATACAGAATCACCGTTAAGTTTTTACGGCGCACTTGCAAGTAATTGCAGCGATTTTTGGAAGATGGCTGAAAAGAGTTGGTACACCACCATTACCCCTGCCGTTAATGTTCTTCTCGGCAAAACAGTTGACAAAACAGGCAAGCTTCTTTCAATTAACGAATATGTTGATAAGATTGCCAAAAGCGGCTATATGAACAATATCCGCTACGATATCAACTCAAGCAAGTATGATGCGGATAATTATAAAACCATATTTAACAACTGGGTTAGCGAAAGGCAGACTTGGATAAATTCGCAAATCAGCAAAACAGATTTATCGGGAGCAAATGTAAGCGTTATCAACAACCAGATTTATACAGGCGGTGAGCTTAAACCTGAACCGAGCGTTGAACTTTTCGTAACCGGTCAGGGCAGTAATGTGCTTGAAAAAGGCGTTGACTACACATTAAGCTATGAAAACAATGTTAATGTGGGTACTGCTCAGGTAACTATTACAGGTATCGGTATTTACAGCGGCAGTGTAACAAAAACTTTTAAAATTATTCCTGCCGAAATCAATTCAACTTATACTGTTTCAATTAATGAAAACGCATATAAAAATACAGAGCTTAAATCAACTGTTACAAATAACCTTACCGGCAAAGAACTTTTTTCTTCTGTTACATATCAGTGGAATAAGAACGGTGCATCTATTGACGGCGCAACCGAGCCTACTTATGTAACAACCGAAGCAGATGCAGGTTCAACTGTTACTCTTACCGTTACGGGTGACGGTACTAACGCTATCGGCTCGGTAACATCCAACGAGTGTACTGTATTAGAGGGTGAAAAGCCTGAAACTATGACAAAATCTATTGCTGCTTGGGATTATGACTTTACCGCAAATGAAGCAGGGCTTGTTGGCGATATCGACAATTCATACCTTGCTACAAGCGGTCTAAACCAAAGCACATCAAAGCTTTACGCAAGCGTAAACGCTAAGGACAGTGCTAAAATCAAATGGTCGGGTACGGCAGATTTGTACAAGAATGGCAGTACAACATTAGCTTCAGACCAATCTCCTGTTATGGGCACTTCAAAGGCGGACGCTCTTGCGTGGGGCGAATATCCTTATTTTGAAACCGTAATTTCAACTGCCGGATATGAAAATATTAAGTTTAGTGCAAAGCTCGGCACAACAAAGAAAGGCCCGAGCAACTGGAAACTTCAATACAGTCTTGACGGTACTGAATATATCGATATTGCAAATACCGATTATGCTATCACTGCAAACAAGACTATGCAGCAGGCATTTGACAATGTTACTTTACCTGACAAGTGCAACAACCAAATGACTGTTTATATAAGAATGGTTGTTTCAAAGGATATTGCGTTTAATGGTGTAAACACAATCGTAGGTCAGGTGAGCGGTGACGCATCTGTTAACAATATTAAGATTACGGGTAATTCACTCAGCGCTATCACTTCTCTTTATGAGCCGACTGTTACAACAACCGATAACGGCATTGTTTATAACGACAATCAAGTGACAATTACCGACAATAACGGCGGCGCAGATGTTTACTATACAATTAATGACGGCGAGCCTACTCTTTATAACGGTGCTTTTTACGCTTTCAATTCTAAGAGTGCAAAGCTCGGCGATACCGCTACAATCAAGTCGTGGTCAAGTTTTAACGATATTAAGAGCGAAACTGTTACAAAAACAGTAACTTTCGGCGGTACAAATATTAACTCGTTCGTTTATGACAGTTTCAGCCAAGAAGTTCTTTTAGGTTCGGTTGCGTCAAGCGGCGGTATTTACGGTCAAAGCGGTAAAATGAGCGCTTGGGCAGATAAGTACAGTCAATATGTTCCTCTTTGGAACGATAAAAACAAGTCGTTTACCGTTGCACCTGATGACGGCGCAAAATGGAGTGAAAACTCAGGCTTTACTTATAAGATTTCAACAGCAGGTTTTGACAATATCAATTTCACCTGCAAGGCATATACAACAAATCAAGGCCCTAACAGCATTACACTTCAATACAGTTTAAACGGTGAAACATATTATAATGTTAAGAGCGATGTAGTGCTTCCTGCAAACGGTACACTTGAAGAAGTATTTTTAAATACTGTTCTTCCTGAAGCTTGCTCTAATCAAAAGGTAGTTTACATTCGTCTTGCAACTACCGAAAATCTTACTCATATGGGCGAAAAACTTCATTCAAATGCGTCAAAGGGCAACCTTTATGTAAACGATGTTATTATTGCGGGTGACGATAACGGCAGTTACAAAATGCCTTATACAAATAAGTCGACTTCATATTTCGGCACAAATGGTGTTATTGAATATATCAGCCCTGACAATGCACAGATGAATTATGCGGTTATGGACAAAGACGGTAATGTTGTGCTCTGCGGTGTTTATCCGCAGGGCGGTATTAAGATTTATGACGCACAAGGTTTTGACAAAACCGTAAGAGAGCCTTATAATGTAGCGGTCTGGGTTGAAGAAGATGAAGATACTTCACTTGTTAATTCTCAAACTTTTTACTATAAGGGTGATACAGTTACAGAATTTAACTACAATTCAACTACAAGACCTATTGCAAGCTATATTGACGCTAATTCAACAACGCTTAAAAATACCGGCGGCACAAATGAAGGCTTACTTATGATGTGCCCGAGCGGTAATCTCGGTTCTCCTACAACACTCAGCTATACAGGTTCTTACGGCGTTAAGGTATCTTATTCCGATACAAACAAGTTTAATGCTACTAAGAGTCTTAATAACCCAGGCAAAAACGGCTTCTGGCTTTTTGGCATTTCAACAAAGGGTTATAAAAACCTTACTCTTTCACTTGAACAGCTCAGTTCAAACAAGGGTCCTCGTGACTGGGGTCTTGCATACAGCACTGATGCAGTGACTTTCCGCTATATCGACAATTCCAATGTAAGAACCGTAAGTAACGATTCAGCCGACAGTACGGTAAAAACTTATTCAAACTTCGTTCTTCCTGAAATTTGTAATGATCAAAAAACGCTTTTTATTAAGGTGTTCATCAATGGTGGTGAAACAGTTGACGGCACAGAGCTTGATGATGTTACACTCACCAAGGGTAACACAGGCGTTAACAAGTTTGAAATTACAGGTACTCCGGTTACTGTTGATTACACGGTTAATACAACTGTTCTTGAAAACAAGGATATGACAAGCGGAAACATTTCTTATTCAAATGTTGATGTTTATGTTGACGGTATTAAAAAGGCAACAAGCGATTCAAACGGTTTGGCTACGGTTTCGCTGGCTCAAAACAGCCCACATACCCTTACATTCAAGGGCAACGGCGTTATTGAAAGAAGTGTGAGCGTAACAGCGGGTGCAAGTGACTCAAAGCTTAATGTTCCTCTTGTTGTATTTGATGCAGACAATAACGGTATTGTTAACGCTAAGGACTTTGCGGTAGTTAATAAAGAAGAAAAATATGCTAAGTCAAAGCAATATTTTAAAAACTTTATTAATGTTGAAGCAAGCAGCTTTGAATACAAATAATAAATTTAACTGAAAGGAAACGGTATGAAAAAGAAAATAATTTCATTGTTTCTCGCTTTAATAATTGTGACAGGAAGTCTTACCGTTTCCTTTGTGGCTTTTGCGAGTTCAAGAGCGCTTATACTCGGCACGAAAATAACGAGTGCTATTGACGGCGAGGACGATTTGTGCAGATTTATTTTTACTCCGACTCAGTCGGGTACTTATTCGTTTTTATCGTATAATGTTCCGGCGAGTGAGGCATACCTTTTTGTGAGGGAGAATAAAGACGGCAAAAAAGTTTATAGGCAGCTTGCTTATTCAAACAGTGACCCGAATTATAAAGAAAACGGTCACAATCAGCTTCAGTTTTGCCTTACATATCATCTTGAAAAAGGTGTTAAGTATTATTTTGACGCAGGTTGGTACTTGTCCGACAGCAGAACGAGCGGTAATTTTACCGTGATGCTCAGGTGCGATGTTTATGACAGCGAGGTTGAAACTCTGACTGTTTTAAACGACAGTAAATTGAGTATTTATAGCGACGGCGAATGGCAAACGGATGCAGACGGCAATAGGTATTTTTATTATAATATTTCAAAAATTATTTCTAATTTGAGCGTAACTGTTACTTATGCCGACGGCAGAAGCGTAACTTCTGTGGGTGAGGATACGGTTGACGGATATAAAATTGACTATAAGCAAAATCAGGCTTATGTTCATTGGTATCCTAAGTCAAGCCCCGATTACAAGAGTAATATACTTACTGTTTCCGTTTTGGGCAAAAGCGTTGACATTGAAATCGAGATTGAACCGAATTCAATGAACCTTGTAAAGGGTAAAGTTGTTGATATGCTAAAAGAACCGGTTCAAAATGCAAAAATTAAGCTTAACGGTACTGTTTTGGCTTCAACTGATTCAAACGGCGAATTTTGGTTTTATTCAAATTCTTCCGTTTTGGAATACTCGGTCAGCATAGACAATGCGATTGAGCGTAAATTTACAATGCTTATTTCAGTCGATGATAAGAAAAACGATTACAGGAATTTGCCTATAGAAATTTGCACCGTTGATTTTAGCGGTGACGGTTTTGTTAACGCAAAAGATTATGTGATGATGAAAAAATCGTTAAAAGGTGAAGAATTTGAAAAAGTCTATTTGCAGTATAAAAAATGCGTCAACTTTTCAAAAACGAATTATCCAAAATTGACTTTGGGTAGCCGATAAGATAAAATAGAGTTGTTCGGTGTTTACCGTGCAACTCTTTTTTACTTTATGAATAATTCTTTACCAAATCTTTATTTTTTCTTTCACTCGCTTTTGATATGTTTTGGTTTAATATAATCATCGGATGGGTAATAAATTTTTAACGGAGATTAGATATGCAAAATGTACTTGTTTGCGACGATGACGAGGCTATCCTCGAATCGCTTCGCATTTATCTTGATAACGCAGGCTTTAATGTGATTACAGCCGTTGACGGTCAGGACGCACTTGAAAAAATTCAAAATAACGAGGTTCACTGCGTGGTGCTCGACATTATGATGCCACGCCTTGACGGACTTAAAGCAACGCTGAAAATTAGGGAAAAGTATAATTTTCCTATCATTCTTCTTTCGGCAAAGAGCGAGGATACGGATAAAATTACAGGTCTTGGTTTTGGTGCTGACGACTATGTAACAAAACCGTTTAACCCGCTTGAACTTGTTGCGAGAGTTAAGTCGCAAATCAGGCGATATATAAACCTCGGCAGTATGGTTCAAACTCCGAGCCAGCTTGTAACGGGTGGTTTGGTGCTTGACACGGACGCTAAAACCCTTTCGGTAGACGGCGAAAATGTTAAGGTTACCCCTATTGAATATAAGATTATGGAATATCTTATGACAAATATGGGCAGAGTCTTATCTTCCTCTCAAATTTATGAGGCGGTGTGGAACGAACCGAGTTTTACAAGTGAAAAAACAGTTACTGTGCATATCCGTAATATCCGTGAAAAAATTGAAATTAACCCAAAAGACCCGAAATATATAAAGGTGGTGTACGGTCTTGGATACAAATGTGAAAAAATTTAAGTATTCTTATTTAAACAAGGTTTTATGCGTTTTGCTTTCATTCGTTATGGGTGTGTCATCGATTATGCTTACAATCGGTATAGTGCTTACCCAAATCAGCGTTTACCAAAACGGCAAGACGGCAAATTATACCGATATGGAAGATGTCCGCTCGAATTTAAGTTGTGGACTCAGAGAAGGCGTAAATGACGCTCATAAAGATAAAACTAAGCTTAAAACAATACTTGAAGAAAAGAAAAAATCAGCTTGCGATGATATTGAAAGGCAAATTATAGGTCAGATTAATCTCGACTACAATAATAATGAAAACGAGTATTTGGCATATGTAACTGATGAAAGTGAATTTTCCAGTGATATTTATGTCAAAGGTATCTATTACGATTATGGAAATTTTTATTATTATCTCGATTCCGATTCAAATATAACAATCAAAAATTATAAGAAAACTCTTAGAAGTGATATTGAAAAAAGTTACGACCAATTTGTTATAAATGCTCTTAACGACTATAGCAAAAATTATGATGAACCGTCAGGAATTTTCCAAGACGGTTTAATGTACCGTGTTGAAAAAAACGGCAAGGTTATTTACAACACTACCGATTTAACAGCAGAAGAAATTATGGCTAAGGCAGACAGCTTTAAGATTGAAAACGGTGTGGCAAGTGCCGGTGACGACAGCAGTATTACTCAGCAAACGCTTGACTATATTATGACTTCAGATGGTTTTGCCGATTTTAAAGCAAAAGACTACAAACTTTATGCTTATATCGATACTAAAAAAAATAATCCAAATGCGCATAATACTTATGAGGCGCTTCGTCAGTTTTGCTCTATGTCTAACGATATAGACAATATGAAAGTAATCGTTATTCCTGTTACCGTAGTTTTGCTTATTGTCTCAATTATACTTGCGTTTTACTATTTCAAGCTTACCGGTAGGTATGAAAACAACAGCCTTGCTAAGCTTTCATTCGTTGATTATATCCCGCTTGAACTTCAGCTCGGTATAGTCGGCGGCTCCGGCTTTGGACTCGGTGTGCTTTTCTTTACCTTGTGTGACGAGCTGAAAAGCTTTTCAATGCTTGCGTGGATACTTGCGGGCATAATTGCAGTGTGCTGGCTGCTCTTGTTTGAGTTTTGCTGTTCTGTTTCAAGGTATTCAAATAGCGGTAAGAAGTTTCATAAGCACTTGCTCCTTTATTGGCTCGGCTTTGCGATTTATCGTATTTTAAAACTTATTGTCAAGCTTATCATCAAATTCTTTAAGGCTTGGCATAAGCTTAACAAAAAGCTTTTCACCTCATTTAAGCTTTATACATACAAGCCAAAATCATTTGTTAGCAATGTTATTTTGCTCTCTCTCGCATTTTTTGCAGGTAATATCGGCATGATGATGCTTATTGTATTTTTCTTTGCGATTGATATGCCTGTTTTCGGCTTTATCTTTATAGTCCTTGATATGGTTGCAAACACTTTGGCACTTAGAAAAGTTTGCCTCTATTTCAAATCTCTTGACGAAATTATCTACTGTGCCTCTGTTCACCAAGATTACGCAAAGGATATTGACTCGCTTCCCGCTTCACTCAAAATTCTTGCAAACAGTATGAAGTATACTAATGCCGAACTTCAAAACGCAATTAACAAGGCGGTTAAGGACGAACGACTTCGTGCGGAACTTATTACGAATGTTTCCCACGATTTAAAAACTCCGCTCACTTCAATTATCACTTATGTTGACTTGCTTAAAAATTGTGATATCAACGACCCAAAGGCAAACGAATATATTGCCGTTCTTGACGAAAAGGGCGCTAAGCTTAAAAGGCTTATTGACGATTTGATTGAAGCGTCAAAGGTTACGAGCGGTAATGTGAGCGTAAATCTTGCGCCTATGAATTTGTCGGAACTTTGCTTACAATCGACGGTTGATGTTCAGTCCGATTTTGAAAAGAATAATCTTAATCTTGTTGTTAAGCAGGGCGAAAAGCCTGTTATGGTTACTGCCGATGGTGCCAAAACATTTAGGGTTATTGAAAATCTGCTTTCAAACGCACGCAAGTACAGTGCCCGTGGCTCTCGTGTTTATGTAAGCGTTTATGAGGAGAACGGTCAGGGTGTTTTTGAAATAAAGAATATTTCTGCCGAGGAACTCGATATTACTCCTGATGAACTTACCGAACGATTCGTTCGTGGCGATAAATCTCGTGGTAAGGCTGAGGGCAACGGCTTGGGTCTTTCTATTGCCAAGGAACTTTGCAAGGTTCAAAACGGCACGCTCACCCTTTCAATCGACGGCGATTTGTTTAAAGCAAAAGTATCATTCCCACTTGCAAATAAATAAAATAAAAAACGGTTCGGAAAATTCCGAACCGTTTTTTGTGCAGTTATTTATTATCAATCATAATAATATCTTTTTTCCAGGTGGCAAGAGGATGAAAACACTTGAAGTTTTCGATTTTTAAATTCTTCGTATGCCTGCTCCAAATTGCATATGACGGAAGATTTCTGAATCGCCAACCCTCCGGATATTCTTTGGCATATTCGGGGATAAATCTGCGCTTGTCAATCGTTTCTTCACAAGTAAAATAGTCAAGCGTTATGTTTTCAAGACTTACATTGTTAACACTCTTGGTTATGCCAAACTGCTTGTAACCTGCAATAATAATCGGTATTTCAACATTTGTTGCCGTTACATTGCTTATTTTAATGTCATTTATTTCGCTTAGCATATTAAACCTAAATGCGCCTGCGTCACTTCCTTTTAATGCTTTTTGACCAAATTCAATAGCGTTTGCACTTTGGCTGTTAACCTTAGCGGCACGATTGCGGTTGCCGAGGCGGATAAAGATAGGGCAGGTACAGCGGTCCATAGTGATATTGTCAATATTTACATTGCTTAAAACCGTTCCGTCGCACGCTTCAAGCGAAATGCCTGAAACACTGCCGGGGTAAAGGTCGGTCATAAACAGTTTGCAGTCAGATATATCAATATTGCTTATGTCATAAGTGGTTTCTGTGCCGACTTTAATCGCATTAGTTCTGCTGATTATTTCGCAATCGCTTATAATTATATCGTGCATAGCACCGGTGTTTCCGAGCCAAGACGCATTTTTGATAACAATGCCGTCGTCCGCAGTAGAGATAAAGCAGTGGGAAATATTAACATTGCTAGTGCCGGCAATATCAATACCGTCGGCATTTGCAACATTGCGGTTGTTGTTAATCACAAAATTTTTTACATCAAGGTTTTCGCAGTTAACAAGCTTAAAAGTCCAATATGCACTGTTTTCAATAATAAAATTGTTAACAAGAATGTTTTGACAATTTTTAAAATAAACAGGTCCGCCGTATTTGCTCGGGTGAGCAAAACGAAGCTGACTTCTGTAATCTCTTCTCATTTCGATAACATCAATATATTTTGGCGGGGTAGTATTGTTTTCGCTTGCAACCGGTTCAAAACCGAAAAGGTGCCCGTTGCCTTTAATTTTTCCTCCGCCGGTTAAAGTGATGTTTTCACAGTTTTCAGCGTATAAAATAGCCTTGTGCTTTTCATACCCTTTGCCCGATTCGTTAGAAATAAGTGATGAATTTTTTGTTATAAAAAGAGTGACGCCGCTTTTCATTTCAACGGTAGTGGTAACATAATCGCCGCCGTCAATAATGACCGTGCCGCCTATTTTTGCCGCATCTTCAATAGCTTTGTTAATAAACGGCGCATTGTCCGAATTTTGAATATCGGCACCGTATTCCCTAATGTCTATTGTATTTTTCCTCGGTTTGTATTGCCTTTTTATATATTTTTCTTCAGGGTAGTAAGATGAAAAGTCATACTTTCTTACTTCTTTATACGCTTCTCCCTCGGTTACTCTCAAATCTTTGCCGAAAAACAGCGTTTTAAGTTTGTCTGCACCGTTTCTTTTTCCTTTTTGCATAGCCTATACCTCTTTTGAAAAACTGTATACACAAATATAATTATATCAAAAAAATAATTTAATGTAAATACTACAATTTATTAATATTTAGGTGTATAATTAAGATAAGGGATAGGTTACGATTTTTTGCAAAATCTTTTCTTATACCCTTAATGCAAATCACACAGGAGGTACAATTTATGATTAACATTACAGCAAGAGGCTTTGAACTTAAACAAGGTACAAAAGACGGAATTGAAAAGGAGCTTAAAAGAATTGAAAAAATGCTCCCTGATTCAGCAGAATTTGATGTAACACTTGCCAAGAAAAAGGACGGCTACAAGTGCGATATAACAGTAGTAAATGTTGGCTCATTTATCAGAGGCGAGGCTCAGGCAGACAGGATAGAGCCTGTAGTTGATATGGCTGTTGACGACCTTAAAAGAAAGCTTAGAAAGCTTAAAACTTTCCTCGTTGACAAAAAGAGAAAGGGCGGAATCGACGAAATTGCAAATGCAGTTGCACCGCTTGACGATATTACGATGGATGACTTTGACCAATTTGACGCATCAAGCGTTGATATTAAGAGGAAAAAGACTATCGCTCCTAATATGATGACGGATGATGAAGCTATCGTTCAGATGGAAATGCTCGGTCACAGCTTTTTTGTTTACCTCGGTCTTGACGGCGAAACAAAGATTATTTATAAGAGGGAAAAGGGCTACGGTCTTTTGATTTGTGAATAATCGTATATTAGGCGAACACAGTTCGCCCCTACGGTAGTCTGAAATAACTTTTTTGGACAGTATAGGGGTCGGCGTCCCCGACGAATCGCAAAATAATTTATCTGTGCAACCGTAACTTTACATTAATAAACCGTAAATATATTGAATTAAAGGCACTTCTTTGGTATGATGATTATAGAAATCAACCAAGGAGGTGCCTTATGAATTTCAGTGAAAATTTAAGCAGATTAAGGAAAGAAAAAGGCATTAAGCAGGAAACGCTTGCAAACGATATGAAAGTGTCAAGGCAGACAGTATCAAAATGGGAAAACGGCACGGCTATGCCAGACCTTAAAAAGCTTACCGCCCTTGCAGAATATTTTGGCATTACAATGGATGAACTTTTAGGCTTCACTTCGCCGAGCGGAGAGAAAAACGAGGGCATAAATGACTATACAAAAGCATATGTTAACGAACTTGTTTCGCTTGAAAATGCCGAAAGCAACAGAAAAATTGATGAGATAAAAGGTATGTGGAAAACGAGCGTAATTATTCTTTCAATTATTTTGGCTTTTACAACTATTGTGGCTCTTGACGCTTCAAAAAAGGTTGACGATTTGCAAGATGAGGTTAACGATATCAGTATGGCGCCGTCGATAATAACCGATGACAGTTATGACAATTCAAGCGACATTTCAAACGATGCAAGTTACGAAGTGTTAAGCATCGATGAAAAAGAGCCGTGGCTTATAAATGTTCGCTTTACCTATGCACCGCAGACTTATACAAATTCACTCAAAGTCACACTCAGCATTGCCGATAAAAGCGGTAACACAAAACAGCTTGATTATGAAAATAAGGACGGCAAATTTGTACTTGAAACTCAAATTGACGCAAGCGAAATTGACACATATACGCTTATTGCCAAGGATGACAGTACAACTTCTTCAAAAGATTTAACTCCCGACTTTACGGACAGTTATTTTGACCTCGGTTTTTACGAAATCAGTATAAATACAACTTTGAAAGATAACAAATTTACTTTTGACGGTGCAACTTTTTCGCCAATCTTTACCTTTGAAACAAAAAATAAATTGAAATCGGGCGAAATATCATTTGCATTAGAAAACGAGAAGCCGTTTTTAACTAAAAAGTGTAAAGTTTCAACCGATAAAGATAATCAAACCACATTTGTTTGCAGTAATTTTGAAGTTGATTTAGGCGAAAATTATGCAAGTAAAAATATTTTGAACATTACATACACCATAATTGATGAAAAAGATATAAGGTACAGCGCTGTTTTAAACGGTGAATTTAACAATAAAGATTCGAGTTTCAGCGTGTATAAAAAAATCATAACATTTCCAAACGGAAAATCAATCTCAACCGATTTGTAAGGGCTGTTTGTTTTGTTGAATGTTTCGTTTTTGTATGGTATAATAAATATCGGGCCGTCGAAGACGGCTACCATATAAAAATTTAATTGTAGCGGCTAGCACTGTTAGCCAAAATAAATTATTACATTTAAGGGGAATATTATGGAAATCAGTAAAAATATTAAGTACATAGGCGCAAGCACGCACGACCTTGACCTTTTTGAGGGTCAATATATTGTGCCAAACGGTATGGCATATAATTCTTATTTGATTGATGATGAAAAAGTTGCAATTATGGACACAGTTGACAAGATTGTTACCGAGCAGTGGCTTGAAAATTTAAAAGCCGAGCTTGGCGAAAAAGAGCCTGCGTATCTCGTTGTATCTCATTTAGAGCCTGACCATTCGGGCAATATCAATACGCTTCTTGAGATGTATCCGTCAATCACCCTTGTTTGCACCGCTAAGGCTAAAACTATGCTTCCTCAGTTTGGCATCGAGTGCGAAAATGTTATAGCAGTTAAAGAGGGCGATGAACTTTCCCTCGGTGAGCATACGCTCAAATTTATCCTCGCTGCGATGGTTCACTGGCCGGAGGTTATGGTGACTTATGAAGAAACAGAAAAGATTCTTTTTTCTGCCGACGCTTTCGGCAAGTTTGGTGCACTTGACGCTGACGAGGCATGGAACTGCGAGGCAAGAAGATACTATTTCAATATTGTCGGTAAGTACGGTTTGCCTGTGTCAAATCTTCTTAAAAAAGCGAGTGCACTTGAAATTAAGACTATTTGCCCGCTCCACGGCCCTGTTCTTACAGATACAATTAATGAAGTTTTGAAGCTTTATACAATTTGGTCATCATACGAAGCAGAGGACGACGGTGTGTTTATTGCGTATGCGTCAATGCACGGAAATACAAAAGAGGCAGCGGAAATTTTCAAAAAAACTCTTGAAGAAAAGAGTAATAAAAAAGTTGCAATCGCCGACCTATCAAGGAGTGATATGGCAGAATGTGTTGAAGATGCATTCAGATACAGCACGCTTGTTTGTATGGCACCAAGCTATGACGGCGGCGTTTTTGCACCAATGAGTGATTTTATAAGCCATTTAAAATCAAAGCTTTACCAAAATCGTAAAGTTGCACTCGTAGAAAATGCGTCTTGGGCACCGAGCGCAGTAAAAGCAATGAAAGCCGAATTTGAACAAATGAAAAATATCGCCCTTATTGAAAATACCGTTACGATTAAAACAACGGTAAAAGACGAGGATGTTAAAGCGCTTGAAACTTTAGCTGAAGAAGTTTTGAACTGAAAAAATTTTGGCGAGCTATCGTAGGGGTTAACATTGTTAGCCCACCAAATTACTATATGACATAAAAAACCACCTACTTTTCAGTAGATGGTTTTTTTAATGTTGTTACCACCCTGCGGTCCGACCGGAAAAGAAAAAATAGTAAAAAAAGAAAACCACCTACATTTCAGTAGATGGTTTTTAATGTCGGCATCACCTATTTTTCCGGGAGGCTGCCCTCCGAGTATTTTCGGCACAGATGAGCTTAACTACCGTGTTCGGGATGGGAACGGGTGGACCCTCAGTGTAATCGACACCGACTGCAAGCAGTATATTAACATAACATCACTTTGTTGTCAACATTACTTGCTCATTTTTTTATAAAAGAAATAAATTAATTTTCCGCAAAAAGCTTCAATAAGCTTAAAATATTCATCTTTTGTAACTGCTCTGCCGTCAGGGGAAAAGCACATATTTTCATAAGTTACGCTGTATTCCCTAACATTATATCCTGCGCCGAAGAAACCGTTTTTAACATAAAATTCACGGCGGCGGATACGCTCGTCGTTGTTGTCGCTGCTTTCGTCAAGCGCTTCAATATTAAGCACAAGACGGCAGTTCAAAAACTGTTCTTTAATAAGATTCAAAATCTTTGTGCCGATACCGTTTCCACGCTCACTTTCAGCCACGGCAAGGTAAAAGATAAACACAATGTCGTTATGCCAAACAGTGTAGGTTAAGCCTTTAAATTTATCCTCATCAATAACTGCCCAGAAAGTGACATTGCTGCCCTTTGCTTTTGCCATCAAAAGGTTAAACGGCATACGCTCGGCAGGAGGGAAAGCAGAATTGTAAAGCTCTTTTGCGTTTTGAATGTATCTTTTGTTTTGTTTTAAATTTACAAGTTTAAGCATTTAATCACCAAGACTATTATATCATAAATAAAGCAAAAAGCAACTACAGTTGCCCATAGTTGCTTTTGTAAAGGCTTTTTTAATTTGCTTTTTAAAGTCATCTAATGTGTGTTTCATTAACTTGATTTAGTAAATAAAATATATTATACTGCTTTGTGCATTATGTTTATAGAAATTTGAGAAATTATATTTATGACTGCAAGTAATTCTTTGTAAAAACTAAAGGACGATTTATTTATTTTTGCTATTGACAAAGTGATTTTGTTTTGCTATAATTCAAGCATAATACTTTAGAACTTAAAAGTGTTAAAGCTTTTAAGTGCTAAATTGACAAGTGAAATGTTGCTACTATAATAGTATATAAACGGAGGGCAAAATTATGGATAATATGACCAACACAAATTTTAAAAGAAAGCTTCCTGTACCGCAGGAAATAAAAAAAGAAATGCCTCTTTCAAAGGAAGCTGAAGAAGTAAAGGCTAAAAGAGATGCCGAAATTGCTAAAGTATTCAAGGGTGAAAGCGATAAATTTTTGCTTATTATAGGTCCTTGTTCTGCTGACAGGCACGACGCTGTGCTCGACTATATTCATCGTCTTGCAGTGCTTCAAACCGATGTTGAGGATAAAATTCTTATAATTCCTCGTATTTATACCGGTAAGCCGAGAACTACAGGCGCAGGTTACAAAGGTATGCTTCATCAGCCTGACCCTGACAAGAAGCCTGATATGCTTGAGGGCATCAAGGCTATTCGTTCGCTTCATAAGGACGCTATTGAACAAACAGGTTTAACCTGCGCAGATGAAATGCTTTACCCTGAAAATCACAGATATTTGTCAGACCTTCTCTCTTATGTTGCAGTCGGCGCAAGGTCTGTTGAAAATCAGGAGCATAGGCTCGTATCTTCAGGTCTTGATATTCCTGTAGGTATGAAGAACCCGACAAGCGGTGACCTTTCAATTATGCTCAATTCTATCAAAGCTGCTCAGGGTGACCACACTTTCCTTTACAGAGGTTGGGAAGTTGAATCAAAGGGTAATGAACTTGCTCATGCAATTCTCAGAGGCAGTGTAAGCAAGCACGGCAACAACCATGCAAACTACCATTATGAAGACCTCAGAAAGCTTTATGACGCATATTGCACAGGCGAATACAAGAACCCTGCAGTTATCGTTGATACTAACCATTCAAACTCGGGAAAAAAGTATCTTGAGCAGGTAAGAATTGCAAACGAAGTTCTTCACTCAATGCGTCACAGTGACGATGTTAAGCAGATGGTTAAAGGCTTTATGGTTGAATCTTATATTGAAGACGGCAACCAAAAAGTTGAAGACGGTGTATACGGTAAGTCAATTACTGACCCTTGCCTCGGCTGGGAAAAGACAAAGGAAATGATTTATACAATCGCCGACCAGTTATAATATTATAATATAATTAAATATAGAAAATAAAGGTGTCGTTTTGGCACCTTTTATTTTTGTCCGCTTTACTATTTTTTCTTTTTATGCTATTATAAAATCAGTGGTTTTATAATCTTTTTTATTAGTTTAGGGGGTAATGTTATTATGAAAGAATGGTATAAAGAATTAGTTGTTTATCAAATTTGGCCACGCTCATTTTGTGACGGAAACGGCGACGGTATCGGCGATCTTGAGGGTGTGCTTTCAAAGCTTGATTATCTTCAAGATTTGGGAATAAACTGCATTTGGTTTTCACCGCTTTACCCGTCACCTAATGCAGATTTCGGCTATGATATTGCAGACTATCGTGACATACACAAGGAGTACGGCAACCTTGATTTGTTTAAGCAGGTGCTTGACGGAGCACATCAGCGTGGAATGAAAGTTATTATGGACCTTGTCGTTAACCACACTTCTGACGAGCACGAATGGTTTATAAAATCAAAAGACCCGTCATCGCCTTATCACGACTACTATTTTTGGCGAAAAGGCAGGCTCGGCGGAAAACTTCCTCCAAACAACTGGCTTTCCTGCTTTGAGGGTAAGGCTTGGGAAAAGGATGAAAAAAGCGGCGAATACTACCTTCATGTTTTTGCGAAAAAACAACCCGACCTTAATCACGATAACCCAAAGGTAAGGCAGGAAGTTAAAGATATAATGAAGTTTTGGCTTGATATGGGTGTTGACGGTTTTAGAGAAGATGTTATAACATTTATCTCTAAGCGCAAGGGTCTGCCAAACGGTATACCGCTTCCTATCGGTTGCGGAATTGAGCATTATATGGACGGTCCGAATATTCATAAATATCTTGATGAATACAGAGAAGTTACGGATAAATACGACTGCTTTACAGTTGGTGAAGCGCCGATGATGACGCCTGATAATGCGCTCAAATATGTTGACGAAAAGAAAAAAGAACTTGATATGATGTTTCATTTTCAACATATTGAAGCCGATGCTTTTCTTATTGACTTTCTTCAAACAAAATTTAAGCTTAAAGAAATGAAAAAGGCGTTTACAAATTGGCAAAATAAATTAAACGGCAGAGCGTGGAACACTCTTTATATTGAAAATCACGACCACCCGAGAATTATCAGCCGTTACGGCAGTGAAAAATACAGGGTTGAATCGGGCAAAATGCTTGCAAATATGTATATGCTCCAGCAGGGTACACCGTTTGTTTATCAAGGTCAGGAACTCGGTATGCTCAATACCCGCCTTGATTCGATTGACGATTATGTTGACTGTTTTGTTAAAAATAATTATGAAGTTGCGATAAACAAACTCCATATGAATAAGAAAAAGGCATTTGAATTTGCGGTTAAGTCTACCCGTGATAATTCCCGTACGCCGGTTCAGTGGGATGACAGCAAAAATGCAGGCTTTACTACCGGTACACCGTGGTTTCCTGTTAACAAAAACTATAAGCAAATCAATGCAAAAGCTGAAATGGCAGACCCAAATTCAATTTATAACCATTACAAAAAGCTTATCAAATTTAAGAAAGAAAACGAGGTTGCAAAATGGGGCGACTATAAGGAATATTATAAAAATTCCGACAAGCTTTATGTTTATTCCCGTTGCTATAACGGCAAGAGTATGCTTGTGATAAATTCATTTTCGCCTGAGCGTGTGCCGTTTGAAGCGCCGAAGGGTTTTGACCTTGATAAAGGCACACCGATTTTGTGCAATTATGAAAACAATTTTGTTCAGCAAAACGGTTTCAAACTTCGTCCTTATGAAACAAGAGTTTATCTTTTTGATTAAATATTAAGAAAATCGTAAGATATGCTTTAAATTAATTTTGAATTATTGTAATATAATTATCAAAATAAGAAGTAGATAAAACTGCCGTAGGGGCGAACTGTGTTCGCCTGAATACAAGAGTAAAGAGGAAAAAATGAACATACTTGTGCTTGATGACGAGGCTGAGATTGCAGACCTTGTTGAACTGTTTTTAAAAAACGAGGGTTATAATATTTTTAAGTTTTACGATTCAAAATCTGCGCTTCAATGTGTTTTTGGCGAGCATATTGATTTAGCGCTGCTTGATGTTATGCTGCCCGACACGGACGGTTTTACCGTTTTGCGAAAAATAAGGGAGAATGGGTATAATTTTCCCGTCATTATGCTTACGGCAAAGGTGGAGGATAACGACAAAATAATCGGTCTTTCACTCGGTGCCGACGATTATATCACAAAGCCGTTTAACCCGCTTGAAATGGTTTCAAGAGTTAAGGCTCAGCTAAGAAGATATACTTTTTATAACGGCTCGCAAAGTCAGGCTGAAAACAAGGAGATATTTGACAGCGCAGGTTTGATTGTTAACCACGAAACGCACGAGTGTACTCTTTATGAAAAGCCGGTACAGCTTACTCCGACCGAGTTTAATATCCTTTGGCTTCTTTGCAAAAATGCAGGCAAAGTGGTTTCAACAGAAGAAATTTTTGAAAAGATTTGGAACGAAAAGTACCTTGACAGCAACAATACCGTTATGGTACATATAAGAAGAATTAGGGAAAAGCTTAACGAACCGTCAAGAAACCCTAAGTTTATTAAAACGGTTTGGGGAGTAGGATACAAGATTGAAAAGAAATAAAAAAATTTTTACAAGAGTTTTAATAAGGTACATAATTTGCCTGATTATATTTTCAATTCCCGTTTGGGTATTTTCCGGCTGGTATTTGATGTTTATTGAAAATGCAACCGGTAACGAATCTTTTTATGATATTAGCACTGTTATAGCGATTAATGTGGTTGTTATATTAATCATTACATTAGTTTTTATGCTTCGCTGTGCAAGGCTTCTCGACAGGGAATACGATGCACTTGACGGAATAGTTGACGACGATTATGTAAGCCCACGCCTTCCCTCCATAATTTCAAAAAGACACAAGGATGTTGAAGGCAAAATAAAAAAAGAACTCAAGTATAAAGAATATGTTGCAAATGAAGCGGAGCAGAGGAAAAACGACCTTGTGGTTTACCTTGCTCATGATTTAAAAACGCCGCTGACTTCCATTATCGGCTACCTCAGCTTGCTTGACGAAAACCCCGATTTAAGCACCGCATACAGGGCAAAATATACGGGCATTACGCTCGACAAAGCTTATAGGCTTGAACAGCTTATCAACGAATTTTTCGATATTACCAGATTTAATCTTCAATCATTTCCTCTTGAAAATAATCATATCGACCTTGTTATGCTTCTTCGCCAAATGACGGAGGAGTTTTACCCGGTACTTAAAGAAAAAAATTTAACCTGCACCGTTCACGCCGAAGAAAAAGTGAATATTATCGGCGATGCGGACAAGCTTTCAAGAGTGTTTGACAATTTGATGCGAAATGCTTCAAATTATTGCTACGAGGGTACAAATATTGAAATAAATATTTTTACCAAAGACAGCAACGCCGTTGTTACTTTTATAAATCGGGGTGACAAAATTTCAAGTGAAAAGCTTGATATGATTTTTGAAAAATTCTTCAGAGCCGATGCTTCAAGAACGAGCAAGACGGGCGGTACGGGTTTAGGTTTGGCTATTGCAAAGCAAATTGTTGAGCGCCACGGCGGAACTATAACGGCTCAAAGTAATGATAAATTTACAATTTTTACCGTTACTTTGCCACTTAATGCAGAATCTTAAGAAAATCGTAAGAATTTTGAAAGTTAATATTAAAGCAAAAAACCTCCTAATGGCTTATAGTATAAAAGTCAAAGGGAGGTTTTATTTTGATGAAAAACAGATTTATAACATCGCTTCTTTGTTTTGTAATGATAATAGTATTGGTTGTTGTCGGAGTTGCAGCATTTCAAGGCGTGTTCAAAAACGACGCACTCGACTATTCGGGCAGCGGACAAATAAGCGAGCAAGACGAAGATTTGAGTGCAGAGGAAATTGTGGAAAATTATGCGAATGATAACGGATATACTCTTGACGATTATCCGCAAAGTTTGATTGAATTGCTTGATAGAAATAAAGAAACAAAAGAATTTGTGCTTAATTATCCAAATTATAAAGACGAGCATTTTAAGGTGAATATGAAAGAATATAAAAACTGTGACAGTGTTCCTCTTTTTATGCAGTGGGATATCAGGTGGGGCTACAAAATGTACGGTGACGATGTTGCAGGCTTGACAGCTTGTGGTCCTACTTGCCTTTCAATGGTTGCAGTCTATCTTTTGCAAGACACCAAGTACTCACCCGATTATATGATTGACTGGGCAAAAGATAACGGCTACTGCGTTGACGGCGGCGGTTCGCTTTGGACACTGATGAGTGAGGGCGCTGAGAAACTCGGAATCGATTCAACCGAACTCCCTCTCGATAAACAAAGAGTATTAAGAAATCTTGAAGTCGGAAACCCTGTTGTTTGCATAATGGGACCCGGCGACTTCACAACAAAAGGTCATTTTATCGTCATGACGGGAATAGAGGACGGCAAAATAAAAATCAATGACCCAAACAGTATCAAAAATTCAAATAAACTTTGGGACTTTGACGATATTTCTTCTCAAATAAACGATTTGTGGGCGATGAGAATATTAAAATAAATTATAATTTATAATAGGTTGACGGCTACGCCACATTGTATTTTTTCTCTC
>UQEY01000024.1 GCA_900540235.1 uncultured Eubacteriales bacterium | reverse complement strand
AAAATGGCTTGAACTCGATGTTCAAGCCATTTTTCAAATTGTAATTTATTAGAATGTTTTCGGCAGGAGCAAACCACTGCCCTACGAATAGTCCTACTGAATTTTTTAAACTCGGCACGGTTTAGCCACTTTATCGACAGTCTGAGGGCAAACACCGAGTTTGCCCTTTTTAATATTATTTATTCTTTTTAAGCTTGATAACATTCCAGCTAAACGGTTTAAGTGAAGCTGTTAATTTTTTGCCGTCAAGGGTTGGGAGTGGGTTGAGATGAGGTTTAACAAATGGGTTTTCAAATGAATTTACATCATTTTTGTCATAGCCGTCCATTGAAATAAACTCAAACGGTTCGTATCCCTCAAAGTCAAGAAGGTTAACATCAAGAGTAATTCCGTCTTCCATTGACTTATTAACGCAGAAAATTGTCATCGTTTCGTTTGCTTCGTCAAGAGTAGCGATAGAATCGAGGTAAGGTACATCGGTATAAGCCTTGCAGTCATATTTTGGACTTGAAATAATCGGGTTAAGCGCAACACCTCTGCCGAAATTGCTTAAATGCTCAAAAGGATAGAAAATTGTTTGAGCAAAAATTCCGCCGCCGGTTTGGGTAAAGATAGGAGCGATAACATTAACAAGCTGAGCAAGGCAGGCAATCTTAATTCTGTCGCAATGGCGAAGAAATGTGATAAGCATTGAGCCTACAAGAAGTGCGTCCTCAAAATTGTAAATATCTTCAAGCCTTGGCGGTGCCATAGACCATCTTTCGTACGGCACATCGTTTGAGTGATACCAAACATTCCATTCGTCAAATGAAAGCATCATAGTTTTCTTTGAATGTTTCTTTGCCTTAATATAATCGCAAACGCAGGTAACGGTATGTATAAATTCTTCAAGCTGAAGAGTGTATGAAAGATAAGACATTGTGTCGCCGTCATGGTTGCCGTAGTATTGATGAAGCGAAACATAATCAACGCTGTCGTAAGCAATATCGAGCGATTCGGCTTCCCACTGACCGAAAGTTTTTGAATTGATACTTGACGAGCCGCAAAGCACGGTTTCAATGGTAGGGTCTGTCCACTTCATCATTTTTGAAGCTTCAAGCGCAACTCTGCCGTATTCTGTTGCAGTTTTTGCACCCATCTGCCAAGCACCGTCCATCTCGTTGCCGAGGCACCAAAGTTTGATGTTCCACGGGTCTTTGTAGCCGTGCTTTTTTCTTAAATCTGCCCAAGCCGAGCCTGATTTATGGTTGGTATATTCAACAAGATTTCTTGCTTCGTCTGCGCCTCTTGTACCAAGATTTACAGCCATCATACATTCGGTATCTGCCTTTTTGCACCATTTCATAAACTCATTAGTACCGAAATAGTTAGGCTCGGTAGTGCCCCAAGCAAGGTCAAGCCTTTTTGGTCTGTTTTCAACGGGACCTACGCCGTCTTCCCAGTTATAGCCTGAAACAAAATTGCCGCCCGGATAACGAACAATAGGAACATTAAGCTTTTTAACAAGGTCGATTACATCACCTCTAAAGCCGTTTTCATCGGCAGTAGGATGGTCAGGCTCATAAATACCGCCGTAAACAGCTCTGCCGAGATGCTCAATAAACGAACCGTAAATTCGCTTGTCAATATCGCCGATTTTAAATTCCTTTGCAAGAGTTATTTTAGCATTCAAAATAATATCCTCCGTTATTTATTTTTCTTTTTAAGTTTTAAATTTACATTGACGCAAAGTATACCGAGGCATACCAAAACGAGTGATATAACGCTCATCAAAACTGACTGGTTCATATGCTCTTTGAGTATAAGCCTTGAAAGAAGAAAGCCGAAAACAGGCGTCATAAAGCCGAAAACGGAAACCTTTGACACATCGTTATACTTCAGCAGTACGCCCCAAAGAGTATAAGCGCAAGCGGAAAGAAGCGCAAGATAAAGAATAATCATAACGCATCTAAACGAAGTTATACGAAGTCTGCCGCCGAAAATCAAACCGCCGACAATCATAACTGCGCCGCCGAGCATAAACTGATATCCACTCAAAGCAGCCGGGTTTTCAAATTTTGAAAATCTGCTTACAAGCACACTTGAAAACGCATATGAAAGCGCCGACAAAACAATAAAGCCCTCGCCGTTAAAAGCAAAACCTGATATCGATGCATTTGGCGTTATATTAATTAATATAACACCCGCAAAACCCACAATGCAACCCAAAATTTTATTAACGCTTAATTTTTCCTGCTTAAAAATAAGGCACGAAATGAGCACGGCAAAAAATACGCTTGTAGAATCGAGTATCGAGCTTTTTGTGCCCGTTGTGTGCGCAAGACCGACATAGAAAAATATATATTGCAAAACGGTTTGAAAAAGTGCAAGTATTGCAACCATTTTAAAATTGCTTTTTTGCTTTATCACGATTAATTTATCGGCAAAAAGGCTTCCGAGTAATATGGTTAATACACCGGCAAATAAAAATCTTACACCGGCAAAAAGAATTTGAGATGCAGTGTCAAGTGAGGCGATAGACAACAAGTTGTATCCTATTTTTATTATAGGAAATGCGCTGCCCCAAAGTGCACAGCAAAGCATTGCAATAAGTGCAACGCATATTTTATTTGTAAATATTTTTTTCATTTTGTGTTTCCTTTACATTATTAGGCTTCCCCTTCATAGGGAAGCTCAGTCGTTTTTATTATAATGTTCCTTAGCTTCTGTCATAACTTTGAGCGTTTCACGGATAGTTTCAAGCGTCGCTTCTGTCGGGTCAAGTTTGACTGCA
The DNA here is from genome assembly GCA_900540235.1 of uncultured Eubacteriales bacterium. GTDB lineage: Bacteria > Bacillota > Clostridia > Oscillospirales > Acutalibacteraceae > Eubacterium_R. Next base: position 28,054 of record UQEY01000024.1, on the reverse strand, counting down.
ATATACGGTCGCTTTGCCGCAGAAAGAGTTACTCTGCCTTTCATAAAAGCATTGAGAATTGCAACGGTTTTAATATCAGGCTCAGGCATATAAAACAGAATTGAACCGTTTCGCTGAACAATATCGGTAATGCCGAGTTCTTTTGCGGTATTGCGAAGAAGAGCAATTTCGATAAGACCCCAAACGGATGACGGAGGAGCGCCGAAACGGTCGTTGAGTTCGTCATAGACATCCTGCGCATCTTTTTCATCTTTAATTGCGGCAATGCGCTTATACATTGAAAGGCGCTGATTTGTTGAAACAATATATTCTTCCGGAAGATGAGCGTCGATTTGAACATCAATAAGACATTCTCTGTCCTTTTCCTGTGCTTCTTCCTCGCTGAGCTCGCCCTTTTCCATAGCCACTGCCTGTTCAAGAAGTTTCAAATACATATCGTATCCGACCGCTTCCATATGACCGTGCTGTCTGTTGCCGAGAAGTGAGCCTGCGCCCCTTATTTCAAGGTCACGCATAGCGATTTTAAAACCCGAGCCAAATTCTGTATATTCCCTGATAGCTTCAAGCCTTTTTGTTGCGATATCGGTAAGCTCTTTGCCACGGGTAAAGGTGAAATATGCATATGCTCGCCTTGACGACCTGCCTACTCTGCCCCTTATTTGGTGAAGCTGAGCAAGACCCATTCTGTCCGCATTTTCAATAATCAGGGTGTTGCAGTTTGGCACATCAACTCCCGTTTCAATAATAGTTGTGCAAACGAGAATATCAATATCGCCGTTAAGCAAATCTTTCCACACTGTGGAAAGTTCTTCCTCACTCATTTGACCGTGGGCAATGCCGACCCTTGCGTTTGGTATTGCTTTTTTAATCATCATAGCCTTGTGCTCAATAGTTTCAACATTATTGTGAAGATAATAGCACTGACCGCCACGGTTAATTTCCCTTTCCATAGCCTCCTGAACAACTTCTGCGTCATATTCAATAACATAAGTTTGAACAGGATGCCTTTCACCCGGTGCTTCTTCAATAAGGCTCATATCTCTTATACCGCTCATTGCCATATTGAGTGTTCTCGGAATAGGCGTAGCAGAAAGGGTGAGCACATCTACTCGTGGAAATTTTTCTTTTATCTTTTCTTTTTGAGCAACGCCGAAGCGCTGTTCCTCATCTATAATAAGAAGTCCCAAATCTTTAAACTTAACCGTTTTGCCGAGGAGTTTATGAGTACCTACAACAACATCAACCGTGCCGTCGGCAAGACCCTGCAAAATTTCCTTTTGCTTTTTAGCGGAAACAAAACGGGAAATCATTTCAACCTTGACCGGGTACGGCTCAAGCCTTTTGAGAGCAGTTTGAAAATGTTGCATTGCAAGAACGGTGGTAGGAACGAGAATAGCGCACTGCTTTGAGTCGCTTATACATTTGAATACCGCCCTAAGCGCAACCTCGGTTTTACCAAAGCCTACATCACCGCAAAGAAGCCTATCCATAGGCGCACTTTTTTCCATATCGTGCTTTATTTCTTCACTGCACCTAAGTTGGTCGTCGGTTTCGTCATATTCAAAGCGAAGTTCAAAATCACGCTGCATATCGCCGTCTTCTGAAAAAGCAAAGCCTTTTGTCGCCATTCGCTTAGCATAAAGGGCAATGAGTTCTTTCGCCATATCTTTAACGGAAGCTCGAACTTTTGCTTTCGTCTTTTTCCATTCGCCCGAGCCGAGACGGTTAACCTTAACCGTAGTATCATTCTTTGGACCGATATATTTTGAAACCAAATCAAGCTGAGTAACAGGGACATAAAGAGTGTCGCCTTTGGCATAACTTATTTTGATATAATCTTTTTTAACTTTATTGAGTTCAAGAGCGTGAATACCGTCAAACACACCGATACCGTGCACATTATGAACTATATAATCACCGACACTGAGTTCGTCAAGCGAATGAATAGCATTTTTTGACGATGCCTTTTTAGCTTTCTTTGTGCTTTGATTTGTTTTTGAATGAGTAATGACGGCAAGCTTAATATCATTAAATTGAAAACCTGCCTGAATAGTGCCGGTAATAATGTTTATTGCTTTTGACTGCAGTTTTTCAGGGCGTTTATCAAAAAAGACCGTATTCATAAAGCCCATATCTTCAATATCTTGCCTAAGAGCTTTGCCCGCACGAATAGTACCTGCCATTATGCAAACGGTGTATCCGCCTTTAAAGAGTGGGAACAACTCATCTTTAAGCTGAGAAAGAGTGCCGCTCCAAGCGTTAAAACTTTGAACCGAAAAATTTGCAAGATGCCTAATCGGTGTGTCAAAACTGCCACGAGGAAGCGAATCCATATAAATTGCATTGTACTGCTCATAAGCCGACGCAAGCTCATTAAAATCAAGGTTAAACTTGTCAAGTCCCTTGCAAAGAGTTCCGTCCTCAACAAACCATTTAAGTTCTTCAAGATTAATTTTTTCGGTTTTTGTAATTTTTTCTTTTACCCTTGCGCTTTCAAACACAAAAAGGCGGTCAAAATCATAGTCAAAAATGCCGTTTGATTCATAAATAAGCGGCAAATATTTGTCAAGGCAATTAAGACGAATACCCTGCCTTAATTTATCTATATCATGATTAAGCTTTTCCCTTGCTTTAATTGCTTTGCCTTTAAGTGACTTTGAAAGTGTTTCAATTTTATCTGCAAGTTTAAGCGAATTTTCAACAAGAACCTCGTTTGCAGGAGTAATTTCAATAGAATCAACGCTGTCGCTTCGTCTTTGCGTGTCAATATCAAAGCTTGAAATAGTATCGACAGTATCGCCCCAAAACTCAATTCTTACAGGTTCATTAAGATAAGTCGGAAAAATATCGATAATTCCGCCACGAACGGCGAATTGGCTTATTCCGTCAACCTGGTCATACCTTGTATATCCTGCAAAAACAAGTTTCTTTTCAAGGTCGTTTATATTAAATTCGTCGCCCACGCTGATTTTAAATGTTCGCTTTTCAAGTTCTTTTGGCGGCATTGTGTATTGGCAAGCGGCAACGGCAGACATAACCACAGCCGAATAATCGCCCTGCAAAATTCGTGACAAAACACCGAGCCTGATATGCTCAAAATCGTGGCTTACGCCGGCAACCTCAACAAAAGTCATTTCCCTTGTCGGGTAAAGAAGCACACCGTCTTGAACAGCACCTAAGCACTCCTGAACTTTAACGGCAGTTGCTTCGTCGGGAGTAATAATAAATGCTTTTTCGCCGTTTTGGCAAAGCGAATGAGCGGCGAAACATTTTGTCACATCAGAAAGACCTATAACCCCAACCGGAGCATTAAGGGTATTAACGCTTTGGCTGAGGGTTTGAAATTCCTTACTTTTATTAAATTCATTAGAAAAACAGGACAATGCTTATCACCTTATCCTTTCATAAAATCATTATTAATTACGAATTAAACTTATTCATAGCCTCGTCAATTTTTCCCGAAACTATGAGCCTTACGGCAGAAGTTGAATGTTCAAGCGCAGATTTCAAATCTTTCTCCTGCTCTTTTGGAAATTTGCCGAGCACCCAAGCGGCAAGGTCATATTCAGGGTTTGGCTTTTTGCCTACACCGACCTTAACCCTCGGAAATTCTTCACTGCCAAGGTGAGCAATGATACTTTTTATACCGTTATGACCTCCGGCAGAACCCTTACGCCTGATTCTTGTTTTGCCGACATCAAGCGAAATATCGTCATAAACAACAATAACATTTTGCGGCTCAACTTTATAATACTTTGCGGCTTCACCGATTGCTTCACCGCTGTTATTCATCATAGTTTGCGGCTTCATAACAAGGCACTTTTTGCCCTCAACAGTCATATCGGCGCAAAGTGCGTGGTGCTTGAGCTTTTTTATGTCAACACCCTCCTCAATAGAGAGTAAGTCCATTGCAAGAAAGCCTGCATTATGCCTCGTCATTTCATACTTAGCGCCGGGGTTACCAAGCCCTGCGATAATAAAATCATACTTTGATGATGAGAATTCTTTTTTCTTAAAAAGCATATTTATACCTCTTGATTATAGGAATATTGATAAACGGCGGGGTTTAGCCGTTTTATCAACATTCTTTATATGGCAAAAGAGCGTACATAAAATATGTACGCTCCAAATTGTAATAGAGTGGGTTAATTGAACGGGTCGTCGGGGACGCCGACCCCTACATCGTCCAAAGAAATTCCGTGTTTGAATAAACACTTCATTCCTTTCTCCTCTTCCCCAAATACAGATTTTCGTAGGGGCGAACTGCGTTCGCCTGTTACCGCTCAAATTTTATTCTGTCTTTTCAAATTCAGAGAATTCTCTTTCTTCGTCAGGCTTTTCGTAGTTATACATATTTTCATCTTTAACATGCTTTGCGATATATTCATCCCTGTCAAAGAGTTCGTCAGCCTTAACTTTCCAAGCCTTAGCCGCAGCAATAGTCTTATCAAAAAGTTCATTGGCTGCTTCAGGATGCTGCATTTCTGTTGAATAAGCACCGGTTTCTGCAACCATTTTGCTGATAGCGCCCGGGTTATCAAGAACAGGGCACGGACGAAGCATATTGTTTGAGAAAGGCTGATTACGCTTGTAAGCCATAAAGAGCGGACTCTGAAGTGCTTCAAGAATAGAATGTTCTTTAATATTTACATTAGAATAGTGAACGAAAGCACAAGGCTCACAGTCACCGTTAGAGTTAATGTGGAAATAATGACGACCGCCTGCGATACAGCCCTGTACATATTCACCGTCGTTCCAAAAGTCAAGCGCAAAGATTGACTTTGTATGACGCCATTCGTGCATCTTTTTATACATCAAAGCACGCTGTTCAGGTGAAACCATAAGGTCGGTTACTGCGCCGTTACCGGTTGGCATATATGTAAAGAACCAAGCAAATTTAACGCCGTGGTCAATAAGCCAATCCATATATTCGTCAGATGCAAGTACATCTGTATTCTTACTTGTGTAGCAAAGTGATGCGCCGAAAGGAACTCCTCTGTCTTTAAGTCTTTGCATAGCGGCAGTACACTTTTTAAATGTGCCCTCGCCACGACGGAAATCGTTTTCAGCTTCATAGCCTTCAATAGAAAATGCAGGATAGAAGTTACCAACTTCCCTTATTTCATCTGCAAAGCTGTCATCAATAAGAGTACCGTTTGTAAATGAAAGGAATGCGCAGTCAGGGTTTTCACGGCAAAGACGCATAAGGTCTTTTCTTCTCATTGTAGGTTCGCCGCCGGTGTAAAGATACATATATGTACCGAGTTCCTTACCTTCTTTTATAATTCTTGCAAGGTCATCGTATGAAAGCGAACTTGTGTGACCGTATTCTGCTGCCCAGCAACCTGTACATTTAAGATTGCACGCTGCAGTCGGGTCCATAAGAATTGCCCAAGGAACATTGCAGCCGTACTTTTCAATAGCAGCCATACGCTTTGTGTAGCTGTTGATAGCAACATTCATAAGCGGAGGAACAAGTTTGTTAAGTACATGCTCATCTGTATTACAAATTAAATCTTCTGCAAACTTCATCCAGTTGTTGTTTGGGTCATCCATAACCTTATGAAGACCTGAATATGTAGAACGGTTTACCTTTTTAACATCGAATTTCTCAACAAGAGTGAGAATTCTTGGTGCGTTTCTCTTGAAGTCTTTTCTTGCATACTTAACAGCTTTTTCAACTGCAAAAGCTGCAACTTTCTCTTTAAAAGAAGCCATAATTATCCTCTCTTATCAACAGAAATGTTGACTTTCTATGTGTTTTATATACATTTTTTGTAATATTATGCGTTGTCTAATATTGAATTATATTACTTTTAATAAAAAAGTCAAGTTATTTTTGGCAGTCTGTTATTATATAAATTCACAAAACGATACAAAATGTACTATTAAATCAAAATCTGATTTGGAATTTAAGTCTGTAAGTTTTGTCTGTTTTGTTTTTATAAATCTCGTTACAGTGAGCGCCCCAACTATCATATCCGCCGATACCCTGCTGCCTTGCAATAAGCCTTACAACTGTTTTGTTATATTCAGGCATATCCTTTTGGTGCCATACATTTTCAATTTCTTTAGGAAGATAATGGCAAACATTAAGTTCCATTTGAGGTTCTGCAACAACCGAGAATATCTTTTTGTTGCCTACAAGTGTTGCATACCTTACGCCCGTTCTGTTGCCGCATTCCTGCGGTTTAAGATAATTTACCCAAAGGTCATTAACAGTTGTGTTGTAAAGACCGATTTTTGCGGCATTGCACCTGTCTATATAATTTTCTTCAGGACCGTTGCCAAGGTAAGTAAGGTTTTCAAAATCTTTAGGAAGCTCAAAAAGAACAGAAACTTCAGGAATTTCAGGAAGTGACGCATCAGGATAAAACTGAAGGTCAACTTCCATACCCTTTGATGTGATTGTGTAGATAATCTGCGCCTTTGATTCCGGCTGAGTGCAAACCGTTGCGCCGCCGGTGATAACTACCTTCTTACCGTCTTCAAGCACTTTGTAGTTGTTTATCGACCATTTTGTGTTATTGAAGATACCCGGTGTGTCGCCCGCATCTCTCCAGCAACCGAGCCTTGAGCCCGTTCTTGAACCACGGTCGTTATCGGTAAGAGCACGCCAAAAGTTAAGCCTCATCGGTGCACTCAAAAGTTCTTCACCGCCAACCTTAATTGAATAAAGCTGGTTGCGTTCTCTTCTTTCAAATCTAACATTTACATCATCGCTGATTACACGAAGTGAACCGTATGTATCATCAACGATAAGCGGCAAATCTGTTTCAAGTTCATCATATGTATTTTCAAACTCGTTTATTACAAATTGCTGTTCGGCAATAATATGACCTGCTTTGCACCAAGATGTATCCTCTTTAACTCTGAATTCAAGGTTGAGGTAACATTCCGTTCTTACCCTGCTGAGTTCAAGGTCGATAATCTTCTTCTCGCCAGGCTTAACATCAATATTGATTGTGCCGTCACAAAATACGCCCTTATCCGAGCACTGACACCAATAAAGTTCGTACTCGCTAAGGTTTGTAAACATAAACTTGTTTTTAATTTCAATAATGCCACGCTGAGCGTCAAGTGCATTAAAATCTACATTTTGATAGAGTTTTTTAATCTCGCAAAGCTTTGGTGTAACACTTCTGTCACCAAAGAGCAAACCGTTGCCGCAGAAGTGACCGTCGTGTGGATTTTCACCAAAATCACCGCCGTAAGCAAGATATTCAACTCCGTTTTCATCTTTGGTAAGAATACTTTGGTCAACCCAGTCCCAAACAAAACCGCCCTGAAGGCAAGGATATTTGTCCCAAAGTTTTGTATATTCGTCTGTTGAGCCGCAGGAGTTACCCATAGCGTGAGTGTATTCGCAAAGGATATACGGTCTTGAATCACGCTGTGTTACTGCGTATTCTTCACATTCCCACGGTCTTGCATACATCTTTGACTGAACATCGGAAAGTTCTTTTTCATCAGGAGCACGGTGACATTCAAAATGAACAAATCTCGTTTTATCCGTATCCTTAATATATTGATACATTTTTTTAGGAATTGCACCGCCGAGCGATTCGTTGCCGAGCGACCAACAAACAACACTTGTGATATTCTTATCCCTGTTATAAGTTGCCTTGATACGCTCCATACAAGCCTTTTCCCATTCAGGACGGGAAGCAGGAAGCTGAGGGCAGCCGACTATAGTTGACCAGCCTGTGCCGTGAGTTTCCATATTATTTTCATCAATTACATAAAGACCGTATTCGTCGCAAAGTTCCAAAAATCTTGGGTCGTTTGGATAATGAGAAGTACGAACCGCGTTCATATTTGACTTCTTCATCATTTCGATATCATAGCGCATAACCTTTTCGCTTATATATCTGCCGGTATGGCAATCAAACTCGTGCCTGTTAGTGCCCTTAAACACTACTCTTTCGCCGTTGATACGAATGATACCCTCTTTGATTTCAACTTTTCTAAAACCAATCTTTTGGCTGATGTATTCAATCGGCATGCCGTTATCTTTAAGAGTGATAACCATAGTATAAAGGTACGGACTTTCGCTTGACCAAACATTAACATCGGTAACAATCGCTTTAAGCTTGGTTTGGTGATCCTCATTTGCATACTGGCTGTCAAGCGCAACGGTGTTGCCCTGTGCGTCAAAAATGTTTAAGTCAAGGCTAAGACTTTCGTACGAACCGTTTGTTTTAACAAGAATATCGGCATAGCCGTCGCTGAGCGTAACATCAGGCTCTGCAACAACTTCATAATCACGAATATACTGCCTTTCGGTAGTGTAGATATAAACATCACGGAAAATACCGCCAAGGCGCCACATATCCTGACATTCAAGCCAAGAACCCGTGCACCAGCGATAAACTTCAACGCCGATTACATTTGAGCCCTCTTTAATATGCTTTGAAATATCAAACTCACTGCGATGGAAAGTTGACTCACTGTAGCCTACTCTTTCACCGTTAACATAAAGGTAAAACGCAGACTCAACGCCCTCAAAGCAAAGAACCACACGCTTATCAAGAAGCGATTTATTAATATGTATTTTTTTAATATAACAACCTACCGGGTTATACTTTGTAGGTGCATTTGGAGGGCAAATATCTTCGCTTCCCTCCCACGGGTAACGAACATTGCAGTACTGGCTTTGGTCGTAGCCCTGCATTTGCCAAGAACCTGGTACATTAATAGTATCCCAGTTGTGTGAATCGTAATGAGGCTGAGCAAAATCGCTCGGTCTGTAAGCATAGTTTTTGTAAAGCTTAAACTTCCACTTGCCGTTTAAAAGCTTGCAGCGAGATGATTTGTACCTGTCAGCCTGCTTAGCCTCGTCAAAATTTTCATAAGGCATAAAGGTAGCGTGAGCAGGTATTTTGTTAACGCCCACAATTTCAGGATTCGACTGCCATTCGGTATATCCGTCAATAAAATTTCTCTCCATAATCAGTTCTCCATATTTATTATTACGGCAGAATTAATTTCCGCTCTCAAATTTTAAATAATACACTTTTTACTTTATCTGCGGTGTATTGCGCCCTCTTGGTAACCCTCTTGTTTGAGCGCAACTTTTACACTCCTTAAAAGAATTACAAAATCAAGCTTGAGCGACCAGTTATCGCAATAAAGCTTGTCATATTTCATCTTTTTCATAAGTGAAATCTCGTCACGGCCGTTGATTTGAGCAAGACCGGTAAGACCGGGTCTAAAACGGTAAACGCCGTATTCAAGCCTTAACCTGTGTGCTCTCATTTCACTTGAAATAAGAGGGCGTGGACCTACAAAGCTCATATCACCCTTGAGTATATTCCAAAGCTGAGGAAGCTCATCAAGACTGGTTTTCCTTAAAAACTTACCGACAGGCGTTATATACTGCTCAGGGTTTTCCAAATCACTGGTTGCAACATTGGGCGTATTGTTTTTCATAGTTTGAAACTTGTAAATCTTAAACGGTTTGCCCTTTCTACCCCTTCTTTCGTGAGAAAAGAAAACACTCGTGTTAGGTGTAAGCAGATTTGCAATACAAATTACAATAAACAAAGGTGATAAAACAATGAGCGCAGTAAGCGACCCGACTATATCAAATATTCTTTTAACTCCTGTGGGAGTAAATATCTTTTTAAACTTCTTATTCATTATACGATTAACATCCATTCATCACATTTTTTAAAACAACATAATGTGTACAGCCGAAGTGATTATACCACATATATCTAAGATATGCAATTTTTTTATAACAATTTTAATTATTATTGCCAAATTCACTTTTTTTATATATAATAGACAGAAATATACACACGGCATAAAGTATACAAATTTTACATATAAATTTGCTTTGTGTCAACTATTATTTTTTAGGAGATAAATTTTATGAGAAAAATTACAAGTGTATTAAGCGTAATTTTGTGCGTTGTTTTTCTTGCAGTGAGCTTTACTGCCTGTTCTTCCTCAAACGCTATGACAGAGGATAATGTTACAAAAACGGTCGACTTGGCTTTTGACGCATTAAAGAGTTTTGACACCGATAAGCTTCAAAAATATGTTGATTCTTCAACGCTTAATGTTATCGTGGGCTATGCAGAAAAGCACAAGCAAATAAAACAGCTCGGCGAAGCGATTTTTGAAAACATCACCTGCGAAGTTAAAGATATTGACCTTGACGCAAAAACCGTAACCGTTACTGTTAAAAACAAAAATCTTGAAGAGGGAGCGCAGGAATTTGCACAGGAATTAAAATCGCAATACAGCTCTTTTCAACTTCTTACAAAGCTTTCCGACGAAACATTTTTAAACTCAAGGCTTAAAGAGCTTAAAGAAAAAATTTCTGCTTCCTCAATGGGTGAAGGCGTTGACATAACTTTAAATATTGAGCAAGGCAGTAAAAACCTTAAACTTTCATTTGACGAAAATGCAGAAAACGCAGTTTCAGGCGGCGCACTTACCGCAATTAAATCTATTTTCGGGAATTGATATATCAAGTGAGAAAATGATATTCGCCCCTGCGTATTTATTATTAATATATAAATAATATATAAAAAAGTTAGTGACAAGTGATTCGTTTTGTGTTACAATGTCAGTTGGTATTAATTAATGAGGTGTAATTATTATGGCAAGTAAATTTGTAACCGCCATCTTCGGCGACTACTCAAAAAAAGAAGTTAAAAAAGTTAAAAAGACTGCGGACAAGGTTCTCGCTCTTGAGGACAAGTATGCAGCTATGGATGATAAAGAACTTACTTCTCAGACAGAAATTTTAAAAGGCAGGCTTGCAAACGGTGAAACTCTTGATGACATTTTGCCTGACGCATTTGCCGTTTGCCGTGAAGGCGCTTGGCGTGTTCTCGGAATGAAACATTTCCCGGTTCAGATTATCGGCGGTATCGTTCTTCACCAGGGCAGAATTGCCGAAATGAAAACAGGTGAAGGTAAAACGCTCGTTGCCACTCTCCCTGCATACCTTAATGCGCTTACAGGCGAGGGCGTACATATCGTAACAGTTAACGATTACCTTGCTAAGCGTGACTCCGAGTGGATGGGTAAGCTTTATCGTTTTCTCGGCTTAAAAGTAGGTCTTATCATTCATGAAAAGACTAATGAGCAGAGGCAGGAAGCGTACAACGCAGACATCACATACGGAACCAACAACGAAATGGGCTTTGACTATCTTCGTGACAATATGGTTCAGTATAAGGAAGAAAAAGTACAGCGTGGTCATATTTTTGCCATTGTCGATGAGGTTGACTCGATTCTTATTGATGAGGCTCGTACTCCTCTTATCATCAGCGGTAAGGGTGAACAGTCAACAGACCTTTACCGTCAGGCTAACGCTTTTGCAAAGACCTTGAAAATGGTTAAAGTTGCAAAGATGGACGAAAAGCAGGACACTGAAGAAACATATGACGGCGACTATGTTGTTGACGAAAAGGCTAAGACTGCGACACTTACACAAGACGGTGTTAAAAAGGCAGAAGAATATTTCCATATTGAAAACCTTATGGATATGGACAACACTACTCTCCTTCACCATATTGACCAGGCTATCAAGGCTAACGGTGTAATGAGAAGAGACATTGACTATGTTGTTGCCGACGGTCAGGTTAAAATCGTTGACGAATTTACCGGTCGTATTATGGAAGGCAGAAGATATAACGAAGGTTTGCACCAGGCTATTGAAGCAAAAGAAGGCGTTAAGGTTGAACACGAGAGTAAAACTCTTGCCACAATCACTTTCCAAAACTATTTCCGTCTTTACAAGAAGCTTTCAGGTATGACAGGTACAGCTTCAACAGAAGCGCCTGAATTTTCAGAAATCTACAAGCTTGATGTTGTTGAAATTCCTACAAACAAGCCGCTTGCAAGAATTGACCATCCTGATGTTATTTTCCAAACAGAGCGTGGCAAGTATCACAATGTAATTGAAAAGATTAAAGAGTGCCATGCTAAGGGTCAGCCTGTTCTTGCCGGTACAATCAGCATTGAAAAGAGTGAAATTCTTTCAAAAATGCTTAAAAAAGAGCATATTCCTCATAATGTGCTCAACGCTAAGAACCATGAAAAAGAAGCTGAAATCATTGCTCAGGCAGGTAAGTTCGGTGCAGTTACAATCGCTACAAATATGGCAGGTCGTGGTACCGATATTATGCTTGGCGGTAACGCAGAGTTCCTTGCTAAGAGCGAAATGAAGAGAATGCAGTACAGCGATGACCTTATTGCGGAAGCAACAGGTTTTGCTGAAACCGACAATCAGGAAATTATTGAAGCAAGAAAGACTTTCCAGCAGCTTGAAGCTAAATACAAAGACGAAATTCAGGAAGAAGCAGACAAGGTTAGAGAAGTCGGCGGTTTGTTCATTTTAGGTACAGAGCGTCACGACTCCCGCCGTATTGATAACCAGCTTCGTGGTCGTTCCGGTCGTCAGGGTGACCCTGGTGAAAGCCAGTTCTTCCTTTCTCTTGAAGATGACCTTATGCGTCTTTTCGGCGGCGAGAGAATGCAGGCAATGATGGCTCGTCTTACCGACGATGAAAATATGCCGATTGAATCAAAGATGATTACAAAGACTGTTGAATCTTCACAAAAGAAGGTAGAGGGCAGAAACTTCGGTATTCGTAAGCAAACACTTCAGTACGACGATGTTATGAACCGTCAAAGGCAGCTTATTTATAAGCAGAGGGATCAGGTACTTGACGGAATCGACCTTACCGACAAGATTCTTGCTATGCTTGACACCAACATTGAAGAAAATGTTAAAAACTACTTTGCAGGCGACCACAAGAGCGACTGGAATGTAGCAGGTCTTAAAGAAAAGTACAAAGGTTGGCTCACAACCGACGATGACTTCAACGAAGATGTTGATATGCTTTCAATTCAGGGTACAATCGATATGCTTACCGACAGAGGTCATAAGCGCCTTGAAGAAAAGAGAGAACTCCTTGGTGACGAAATGTTCCAAGATTTTGAAAGAATGGTACTCCTTCGTAATGTTGATGTACTTTGGATGGACCACATTGACGCTATGGACGACCTCAAGCAAGGTATCCACCTTCGTGCATATGCTCAGCAAGACCCTGTTGTTGCATTCCGTATGGAATCTTACGATATGTTTGATGCAATGACAGCCTCAATTCGTGAAAACACAGTAAGAATGATGCTCACAATTATGCCAAGGCGTCAGGAAGATGTTGAAAGAAAAGCAGTTGCAAAAGTAACAGCCACATCATCGGGCGGCGACGACACAGTTAAGGCAGCACCTGTAAGAAAGGGCAAAAAAGTAGGTCCTAACGACCCATGTCCTTGCGGTTCGGGTAAAAAGTATAAAAAATGCTGCGGTGCTCCGGGCAAAGAGCATAAAGACTAATATATAATATGTATATATTAAAAAGAATGTTGAGAAAGTGAGATAAATTTTGTATTTTGCGAGTGGGTGCTGTACGATGGTACTGCCTCCGAGCAAAAGACAAAAAGTGCCAAAAATGGCTTGGACTCGATGTCCAAGCCATTTTTCAAATTGTAATTTATTAGAATATTTTCGGCAGGAGTAAACCCCTGCCCTACGAATAGCCTTACTGAATTTTTTAAACTAGGCACGATTTAGCCACTTTGTCAACAATCTAAGGACATTCTCAAACGAGAATGTCCTTTGTTTTATGGCAAACCACCGTAGGGGAGGATATCATCCTCCCGCTTTATTTTTAATAAATTATAATCTCAATAACTTTTTAGCATTATTATAGAAAATATCTTCTTGTGCTTTTTCGTCAAGACCGCAAGAAAGAACCTTTTGAATTTCAACCGTTGGATGATGGAAAGGCGAATCGATACCAAACATAATTCTGTCCTTACCTACTGTTTCATAAGCTTCTTTAATCTTGCTGCCCATCGGCATACCGCTCATTTCAAGAGTGATATTGTCGTATCTCTTTGCCATCTTGATTGAAGCGTCGATATAAACGCCGTGACCGTGACCCATATGAATCATAGTTACTCTTACATCAGGATACTTTTCGGCAAGAAGCGCAATACTCCACGGAAGGGAGAAAGGTGGATGACCGCAATGGATAAATACAGGAACATCATATTCCCTTGCAAAGTCCATAACAGGATAAACAACAGGGTCATCGGCTACGAAAGCGTCAAAAAGCGGTTGCATTTTGATGCCCATAAAGCCTTCTTCATTAATATAATGATTAAGTTTCTTTTCAACATCATCAAGAGCCGGGTTAACCCAAACAAACGGAACAATCTTGTCAGGATAAGACTGAAAAGCGTCTACCACTTCGTCGTTGCCTTGAAAGTTAGGTGCTGTTAAAAATGTTTTTTCAATATCATATTCGTTCATTTGCTCAATGAGCTTTTCTTTGGTAAAAGCAACGCCTGCCCAACCGCCGAAATTACCGATATGTGAATGTGCATCAATCTTTTTCATTTAAACTATCTCCTAAATAAATTTTAAACTGCTGAGAAAGCGAGATAAATTTTGTTTTTTGTGAGCGGGTGCTGTACGATGGTACTGCCCCCGAACAAAAGGCAAAAAACGCCAAAAATGTTAAGGGCTCGATGTCCTTAACATTTTTAAAAGTCCAATAGCTAAAATAGACTTCGGTGGGAGCAAGTCCCTGCCCTACAAATAGTCTTACTCAAGTTATAAACCCGGCGTGGTTTAGCCGCTTTATCAGTAGTTTAGCCAACCATTTTTTTAAGCTTAGCGGTTATTTTTGTTTTGTCAAAAATGATGATAAATACTGCGGCTACCACGATACCTACTACTGTTTGAATAGCAAGAGTAGGGAGTGAAGAAAATGCATATGCCTTATCAAAAAGAAAAATTTTAACAACGGTATATGCAACAATCTGCCATGCGCCGCCGAGAATTGAGCCTACGATATAGCCTGCAACCCTGTTCTTAATAACTTTTTCCATAATAAGAGCACAGATAAGCGCCATAACAAATTTGATTATAAATGTCGGCGCTACCCAAGCGGAATAACCGCCGATAAGGTCGGCAAGTGCTGCGCCGATACCTGCTGCAAGCGGTGCTTTTTTCCAACCCAAAAATACGATGGCAAGAAAAATCATACTGTCGCCGATGTGGGTGTAACCGTTTACAAACGGAATTTTGAATGTGTAAGTAAATACAAATACCAATGCTGCCATAACGGCTGTGAATGTTATAGCCCTAACATTGATGCGAGCATTTTTTGTGTTTTCTTTCATTATGCTCACCTCCTTGCAAAAAAGAATACCAAAATTCTGTACATCATTCAATATGCAATTTTAAGTATTTTTTAATGTACAGTCAACAAGTATATATAATATATATTAATACCTATTATATAAGAGCGTTCAAAAAGGCAAAATTTGTTAGGAAAATATATACAAATTAAGAAAAATTTGAAAAAAAATAAAAAAAGTATTGACAAGTGAGCAAAAAGGTAATACTATTATAACAGAGTTAGCACTCGGGCGTTAAGAGTGCTAATGATAAAACAAAGAGGTGGAAAGGATGATAAGTGAAAGACGACACGCAATACTTGGTTTAATTATTGAGCACTATTTGCGTACCGGTGAACCGATTGGTTCAAAAACGCTGTGTCAGCTTCTCCCCTACTCAATATCGAGTGCCACAATAAGAAACGAGATGGCGTATTTAACTCAGCTCGGTTTTCTTGAGCAAAGGCACACGAGCGGTGGCAGAGTGCCAAGCAAAGCTTCATACCGTTATTATATTGACAACATAATGAAAGAAAAGCCGATAAGCGAATACGAAATGAATTCGATAAACGAGATTCTTTCGGTAAACTCCGGCGACCCGGAAAGGCTTTTGCAAGACGCTTGCAAGCTGCTTGAAGAATACACTCACTGTGCTTCATTTTGTATGACTATTGAGGACCCATACGATTGTATTCAAGGTGTTGACCTGATACCTGCGGGTAACCAAAAAGCGATGCTTGTTATGCTCACGGTCGGATGCAAAATCAAATCATCACTCATCAATATGCCGTGTGCGCTCGATGATGATTTCAGAAGCAAGTTTTACGATGTTGCCGGCAAGCTTTTAATAGGCACACCGCTTACAAGCGTTAATTTGGCTTTGATTCAAAGTGCTGTCAGCGTTGCAGGCGAAAGGATATTTGATATGCTTCCTGCTTTATCGTCACTTTGTGCTTTGTGTAGCGAAGCAAGTCACAGTAAGCTTACGCTTGAGGGCGAAACGAATTTGCTGAGCCACGAAGAACTCGGCGATGACCTTTACAAAATTCTCGGTATGCTTACCGAAAAAAAGCAAATTATGGAACTATGCAAAGGTTTTGCAAACACAAACAACAAACAGCTTCTTATGATTGGCGATGAAAACCCAATGTATGAAATGAAAAATACCGCAACGGTAATTTCAAAATACAATTACGAAGGCGGTCAAAAAGCTGTTTTGGGTGTTATCGGTTCAATGCGAATTGATTATGAAAGCATTTTGCCGAAAATAAAATATATAATCAACACAGTTGATACACTTCTTACAAAGGGAGGCGCAGTCAAAATATGAGTAAAAAGAAAAATGAAAACGAAGAAAAAGAAGTAACAGTTGAAAACGAAAAAGAAAAAGCAACTGATACTAACGAGGAAAAGGCTGAAACAAGTGAAGAAAACCCACTTGAAAAAGAGCTTAAAGACACAAAAGAACAGCTTCTTCGAGTAACTGCCGAATATTCAAATTTCCGCAAGCGCAGTGAAAAAGAGAAGAACGAAAGCTTTGCTTTTGCAACAATTAAAGCTGTTTCGGAAATTCTTGCAACGGTTGACAACCTTGAAAGAGCACTTGCAAACGAGCAGGAAGATTACGAAGGACTCAAAAAAGGTGTTCAGATGACCTATGACGGTTTGATGGCATCGCTTAACAAACTCGGCGTAACAGCCTACGGCGAACAAGGTGAGCAATTTGACCCGAATTTTCATCACGCAGTAATGCATATTGATGATGATTCGCTTGACACAAATGTTATCACCGATGTGTTCCAAAAAGGCTATAAATATAATGACAAAGTTGTAAGACCTGCAATGGTTAAAACAGCAAACTAATAAAACAAACTCAGGAGGAAAAAGATTATGTCAAAGATTATTGGTATTGATTTAGGTACAACAAACAGTTGCGTAAGCGTTATTGAAGGCGGCGAGCCGGTAGTTATCCCTAACGCAGAGGGCGCAAGAACTACTCCGTCAGTAGTTGCATTTTCAAAAGACGGTGAAAGAATGGTTGGTAATGTTGCAAAGCGTCAGGCTATCACAAACCCTGAAAAAACCATTTCTTCAATTAAAAGGCATATGGGCTCCGATTACAAGGTTAATATTGACGGCAAGTCATACACACCTCAGGAAATCAGTGCCATCATTTTGCAGAAGTTAAAATCAGACGCTGAAGCTTACCTTGGCGAAAAAGTAACAGAAGCAGTTATTACAGTTCCTGCTTATTTCACAGACTCACAGCGTCAGGCTACTAAGGACGCAGGCAAGATTGCCGGTCTTGATGTTAAGAGAATTATCAACGAGCCTACGGCTGCCGCTCTTGCTTTCGGTATTGATAAGGAAGACGACCAAAAGGTTATGGTATACGACCTCGGCGGCGGTACATTCGATGTATCTATCATTGAAATGGGCGACGGTGTTCAGGAAGTTCTCGCTACGGCAGGTAACAACCACCTCGGCGGCGACGACTTTGATAAGAAAGTTATGGACTGGATTGTTACTCAGTTTAAGAACGAAACCGGCATTGACCTTTCAGGCGATAAGATGGCTATGCAGAGAGTTAAGGAAGCCGCAGAAAAGGCTAAGATTGACCTTTCGGGTATGACTACCGCTCAGATTTCACTTCCGTTCATCACCGCAGACGCTACAGGTCCTAAGCACCTTGAAACTTCACTTACAAGAGCTAAATTCAACGAAATGACAGCAGACCTTGTTGAAGCTACAATGGGTCCTGTTCGTCAGGCTATGCAAGACTCAGGTCTTTCAATGAACGACATTGACAAGATTTTGCTTGTCGGCGGTTCAACAAGAATTCCTGCAGTTCAGGAAGCTATTCAAAAGTTCAGCGGCAAAGAGCCATTCAAGGGTATCAACCCTGATGAATGCGTTGCTATGGGTGCTGCTCTCCAAGGCGGTGTACTCGGCGGCGATGTTAAGGGCTTACTTCTTCTTGATGTTACTCCGCTTTCACTCGGTATTGAAACTATGGGCGGCGTTAACACAGTAATCATTGAAAGAAATACTACTATCCCTACTAAGAAGAGCCAAATCTTCTCAACTGCTGCAGATAATCAAACATCAGTTGAAGTTCATGTACTTCAGGGTGAAAGAGAATTTGCTAAGGACAATAAGACTCTTGGTATGTTCCACCTTGACGGTATTCTCCCTGCAAGAAGAGGTGTTCCTCAAATCGAAGTAACATTTGATATTGATGCCAACGGTATCGTTCATGTATCGGCTAAGGACCTCGGCACAGGCAAGCAGCAGGAAATCAGCATCACTGCTTCATCAAATATGAGCAAGGATGATATTGACAAGGCTGTTAAGGAAGCTGAACAGTTTGCGGAAGAAGATAAGAAAAAGAGAGAATCTGTTGACCTTCGTAACAATGCAGACCAGATGGTTTACCAGACTGAAAAGCTCATCAGCGAAGACGGTGACAAATTCTCGGCAGACGACAAGTCAGCTCTCCAAACTAAGGTTGACACACTTAAAGAAGCACTCAAGGGCGACAACGAAGACGCTATCAAATCTGCTCAGGAAGACCTTCAAAACAAGTTCTATGAAGTATCACAGAAACTTTATGAAGCTGCTCAGCAGGCACAGGGCGGTGCTCAGGCAGGTCCTCAGGGCGCAGGTTATGACCCTAACGCTCAGGCAGGCGGCAACGCAGGTCAGGAATACACTGACGCCGACTACACAGAAGTTGACGATAACTAATATATAATTAATCGGAGAACACAGTTCTCCCCTACGCAAATCGTGTCATTTTCATAATATAAATGATTTTGAGCGTTGTAGGGGCGAACTGAGTTCGCCTTTAGAAACATAAATTTAAACAGAAAGGGTAAGTATATGCCTGAAGATAAAAGAGATTATTACGAAGTGCTCGGTGTAAACCGCAACGCAAGTGATGACGAAATTAAAAAAGCATACAGAAAAACGGCAAAGAAATACCACCCTGACTTAAACCCTGATAACCCTGAAGCAGAAGCTAAGTTTAAAGAGTGTAACGAGGCTTATGAAGTTCTTTCCGACCCACAAAAGAAAGCAAGATACGACCAATTCGGCTTTGCAGGCGTTGACCCTAACTACGGTGCAGGTCAAGGTGCCGGCGGTTTCGGTGGCGGCTTTGGCGGCGGTTTCGACGGAGATATAGATTTGGGCGATATTTTTTCGTCTTTCTTCGGCGGCGGTTTCGGCGGAAGTTCCCGTAACCCAAATGCTCCGTCAAGAGGTCGTGACATACAAGCAAGCGTTACTCTTACATTTGAAGAAGCAGCAAAAGGCTGTAAAAAAACTATTGAAGTTATGCGTGTTATGGACTGCAGTGAGTGTGGCGGTACAGGTGCGGCAAAAGGTACAAGTCCTACTGTCTGCCCTGAATGTCACGGCTCGGGTGTTCAAACCGTATCTCAGCGTACTCCGCTCGGCGTTATGAGCACTCAGCGTACTTGTTCGCACTGCGGCGGTTCAGGTAAAATCATCAACTCGCCGTGCCATAAGTGTAACGGTAAGGGCAAAGTCAGAACAAGAAAGAAAATTGAGGTTAACATCCCTGCAGGTATTGATAACAACCAAATTGTCAATGTCCGTGGTTTCGGCAACGCAGGTTCAAACGGTGGTCCGTCAGGTGACCTCAAAGTTATTATCAGCATCAAAAAACATCCGTACTTCACTCGTGACGGCTACGATGTTTGGGTTGATAAGCATATTTCTATTGTTGAAGCAACACTCGGCGCAGAAGTAAGTGTTCCGACACTTGACGGCGACACCAAGCTTAACATTCCTGCCGGTACTCAACCGGGTGAAATTTTTACACTCAAGGGCAATAAAGGTATCACTCGCTTAAACGGTATGGGCAAGGGCGACGAGCATGTAAGAATTGTTGTTGACATTCCTAAAAACATTTCAAGCGAACAAAAAGAGCTTCTTAAACAATTTGATAAATCTTATACCCCACCTAAAGGCGGCGGAAAAGAAGGTTTCTTTGACAAGTTTAAAAAGAAATAAGATTAAAGGCGGTTGGAATTCCAACCGCCTTTTTGTTATAATTGCGTTAATTAAATATTGTAGCCGTCGGCAAAATCGACAATTCTTACAATAATAATATAAAAAGTTAAAACAAACTCATAAGTTCAAAAACTTTACTGTTTCTTAATTATCTATTAATTTCTTGTTTTTAGTTATTAAATATAGTATAATGACTGATGAATAAATATTATTATATAGAAATCGGTGCAAAATGAAAATACTTACTATAGGAGATATAGTTTCAAAGCAGGGGTGCGACTGGCTTAGGCAAACGCTCCCGAGTTTAAAGCGAGAGCTTGGAGCAGACATTGTTATTGCAAACGGCGAAAACTCGGCTGTAGGAAACGGTATTCTCCCGCAAAGTGCAGAATATATACTCGACTGCGGCGTTGATTTAATCACGCTCGGCAACCACAGTTTGAAAAGGCGGGAAATTTATGACTACCTTGATTCCCCGTCGCCTATTATCCGTCCGGCAAATTACCACGAAAGTGCACCGGGCAGAGGTATGGAAATTATTGACAAGGGCTACTGCAAAGTTGCCGTAATCAATTTACAGGGTGCTGTTTACCTTGACCCTATCGAAAACCCTTTTTCGGTTGTTGACAAAATGATTGAAAAAGCAAATGACGAGGGTGCCAAAATAATTGTTATCGATTTTCACGCTGAGGCAACGGCTGAAAAAAGAGCAATGGGTTTTTATGTTGACGGCAGAGTTTCGGCAATTTTTGGAACTCACACCCACACCCAAACGAATGATAATCAAATTTTACCAAACGGCACGGGTTATGTTACCGATATAGGTATGACGGGTCCGTATTACAGCGTGCTCGGTGTTGCCGTAGAATGTGCCGTTGAAAGACTTAAAACAGGCTTGCCTACAAGATTTATTAATGAAGACGGAGTTTGCGTACTTGAGGGATGCCTTTTTGAAATTGATGAAAAAACAGGTAAAACTGTTAATACTATGCTTATCAGGAGGTAACTATGGCGAAAAAGATTATTTCTTTTATGCTGGCAATTATTCTTGTTGCTACGGTATTTACAGGGTGTGCATCGCAAAACAACGAAGCGCAGAACTCTAACGATACTGTTCAAACAACAAAAAAAGTTACCGACAATACTAATTTTAAATTGAGTTACACTCAATCGGACAGTCTTGACCCGTTCAAGGCTAAAACCCAAAACAACCAAATACTTGCAGACCTTGTTTTTGAATCGCTTTTTGACCTTGACGAAAATTATGAACCGATAACAAATATTGCAACGGAATATGAATTTGTTGACGGCAAAACGATTAAAGTTAAATTCAATACAAAATTAACCTTTTCAAACGGTTCGGCAATAAGCAGTGACGATATTGTGTATTCGTTTAATGCCGCTAAAAAATCGCCTGCCTACGGAAATTCATTAAAATATATAAGCAGTGCTTCGGCTTCAAACGCAGGAGAAGTTACTTTTTATTTAAAGAAAGCTAACCCTAATGCAGTCAATTTGCTAACTTTTCCTATCGCAAGCACAAAAAATGACAGTCACGGCTACCCTATCGGCTCCGGCAGGTACAAGTACACCCAGTCAGAGAGCAAGGTTGTATTAAAAAGCGTTAAGAAAAATAATTTTAACCCATATATCACAACAATTAATCTTGTTAACATTGCGGCGGCAGATTCTATTGACAATGCTGTTAACATAGGCAATATTTCATATGCTTTTCGTGATTTGAGTTCTTCCGTTTCAAAGCGAATGACTTGCACAAAAAAGCTTGTTAATATGAACAATTTGGTTTATATCGGTGTAAATTCTATGTCGGGCATCACTGCAAATGCTCAAATCAGAAAAGCGATTTCCCTTGCGTGTGACAGAACAACATTTGCAAAAAGTGCATATAACGGCTACGCTCAGGCGGCAACTTCTCCGTTTAACCCGCAGGCTAAGCTTGCGGAAAACATCAAGATTTTTTCAGAGGAAGCTGACACGGCAACGGCAAAGCAAGCAATTACACAAAGCGGAATTGACGCTAAAAAATTAAAGCTTAAAATTCTTGTTAACAAAAACAACAACAGAAAAGCGGCGGCTGCTTTACTTAAAACGCAGCTTGAAGCTGTAGGTTTCAGCGTAACGATTGACGAAGAAAGTACAAAAGAATATACAAGAAAAGTTAAAAATGTTGAATTTGACCTCTATATCGGCGAAGTTAAGCTTTCCGACGATATGTGCCTTTATCCGTTTTTTGACGATAATGACGGCGGCGTAAGATACGCAATTAACAACAAGGAGCTTACTTGCGACGACCTTTACAGCGCCTATCTTTCCGGTGACAATGACCTCGGCAAATTTATTCTTGCATTTAATGAAGAAATGCCGTATATTCCTCTTGTGTACAAAAAGGGAATGATATGTTATACTAAAGCTATGAACGGTGATATGCAAGGATATTACGGCAATTACTTTTCTAATATCGATACTTGGAATTTTGAATAATACTTACGGAGGTAATACTTATGATAAAGCTTGAAAACCCAAATGGATACATTGAAGTAACTAATAATTATTTTGCAAATCTTGTCGGCAGAGCTGCGCAAAGTTGTTTCGGTGTTACCGGTATGGTAAATTCTAACGCATACCAAAGTTTAAAATCTGTTTTAAAAAATAAAGCGGCAAAAGAAAATTTAGACCAAGGCGTTACAGTTAAAAGCGTCAATGATGATTTAATTATTGAGCTTCACATTTCTGTTTCTTACGGTGTTAATATCAGCGCCATTGTTGAAAGCATTGTTAACAAAGTTCGTTACACTGTTGAAGAAGCAACCGACTTGAAAGTTTCAAAAGTCAATGTATATATTGACGCACTCAACTAACATTAGGAGATTTAAACATTTATGATTACCGGTATACTTTTTAGAGATTCAATTATTTCTGCGGCAAACAATATTTCAAACAGCAGGCAGGCTGTTGATGCACTCAATGTGTTTCCTGTTCCCGACGGTGACACAGGCACAAATATGAGTATGACAATTACTGCGGCAGCAAGGGAAATGGCAACGCTTGACGACAACTGCACCATTGAGGAAGCTTCAGCAAAATGCGCTTCCGCTCTTTTAAGAGGTGCAAGGGGTAACTCCGGCGTTATCCTTTCGCTCATTTTCCGTGGCTTTTCAAAAGGCTTTCGTGGGCTTGAAAGTGCCGACGGTAAAGCGCTTGCAAACGCATTTAAAGACGGTGTTGACGCCGCATACAAAGCTGTTATGAAACCTACCGAGGGTACAATTTTAACAGTAATCAGATGCGCAAGTGAAGCAGCGGCTGAAATGGCTAAAATTCAAAACGACCCACTTGAAGTAGGTTTTGCCGCTCTTACGGCTGCTAAGGAAGCTCTTGCCAAAACTCCCGAAATGCTCCCTGTTTTGAAAAAAGCAGGCGTTGTTGACGCAGGCGGTCAGGGTCTTGTGCTCGTGTTTGAGGGTATAGAGAGCGTTTGGAGAAATAATGTTATTGTTCAGCCTCTTGACCCAAACGGTGTGACTCCTGTTTCTATGCCGTCAAAGGCTACGGTTGCGGCAGCAAGCGATGATATTGAATTTGGCTATTGCTCCGAATTCCTCATTGAAAAAAGCAATAGCGCTAAGGAAAAAGACCCGCTCAAACTTCGTGCGTACCTTGAATCAATAGGTGATTGCGTTGTTGTGGTTGATGACAGTAATATTATCAAAGTTCATGTTCATTCTAACGAACCGGGCAATGTTATTCAGGCAGGCTTAAAGTACGGTCAGCTTATTAATATTAAAATAGACAATATGAGATATCAGCACGCAAACGCAGATGTTGGTGTTAAAGAGGGCGAGAAAGTTATTGAGCCTGTTACCCGTGAACCTGAAAACGAATACGGCTTTGTTGCAGTTTGCGCAGGTGAAGGACTTGAAGAACTTTTCACAGATATCGGCGCTGACACAATAGTAAGCGGCGGTCAAACAATGAACCCGTCAACAGACGATATTTTAAATGCAATTATGCAAACTCCGGCAAAGATTGTCTATGTTCTTCCTAACAACAAAAACATCATTATGGCGGCTGAGCAAGCAGGTCCGCTTGCTAAGGACAGAGATGTTCGTGTGCTCCCTACAAAAACTATTCCGCAGGGCATTTCCGCAATGCTTATGTTTGACGAAAGCGCAAATGCACAGGACAACCAGATGGCTATGCTTGAAGCGGCCCAAAGGGTTGAAACCGCTCAAATCACATTTGCCGCAAGGGACAGCGAAGTTGACGGCAAACCAATCAAGCAGGGCGAAATTATGGGCCTTTGCAACGGCAAGATTAAATATATCGGCAAGGATATTATTGATATTGCCGTTAAATCAACTGAAAAGCTCTTTAAAAAGGGCGAACATTCGCTTATTACAATAATCTTTGGCGAAGACGCAAAAGAAGAAGATGCAAACGCTATTGAAGAAGCGCTTAGCAAAAAATACGGCAGTGATGTTGAAATCAGCATTGTAAACGGTCAACAACCTATCTATTATTTTATCATCTCAGTGGAGTAAGATATGCTTAGTTTAGATAGCAATATTCAATTTATTAAGGGTGTCGGTGAAAAGAGAGCCAAGCTGTTTAACAGTCTTGGCATCTTTGATGTCGACAGCCTTATTCATTTTTATCCGAGAAAATATGAAGATTGGTCAAACACGGATGTAAAAAGCGCCAATTCCGGCGACATTGTTTGCATTAAAGCCACTATGATTACACCCGTCAGCGAAGCTATGATAAAAAAAGGGTTAACTCTTTTTAAAGCTCGCTTTTCCGACGGCGAAAATGTAATTGCAGTCACTATTTTTAACAACAAATACCTTGCAAAGTCGCTCAGAGTTTATAACGACTATTACCTTTACGGCAAGATTGACAAGAATTTTACCACCGCCTCTATGAGTTCGCCGAAAATTGAAAAAGCGGACGAAGTGCTTGCGATTCAGCCCGTTTACCCTGCAAAGGACAAGCTGACTTCCCGTGCAATTTCAAAAATTATGAAAACGGCGCTTGACGAGCTTTCCGAAATAGACGAAACGCTAAGCGATGACATAATGCAAAAATACGGTCTGGTCAGCCTTGACACGGCGATAAGAAACATTCATTTTCCAAAAAGTCAAGAAGATTATCTTCCTGCAAGGAAAAGGCTGATTTTTGAAGAACTTTTAACGCTTCAACTCGGTTTATTAAAGCTCAAAAGCAACAAAAAAAGCGAAACCGCATTAAAAATCGACAAAGCTTACAGCAGTGAATTTGAAAGTCTTTTGCCGTTCACCCTTACAAATGCTCAAAAGCGCACTATTGACGAATGCACAAAAGATATGCAAAGCAAATACCCGTGCAACCGCCTTGTTCAGGGTGATGTAGGCTCGGGTAAAACGGCAGTTGCCGCTTCGCTTATTTACACGGTTATAAAAAACGGTTTTCAGGCAACGATGATGGCACCGACGGAAATACTTGCAACCCAGCATTTTGAAAGTCTTTCAAAAATATTTGCGCCGACAGAAATCAACATAAAACTTTTAACAGGCTCAACCCCTGCTAAAGAAAAAAGAGAGATTAAAAAAGCGCTTTTAGACGGCGAAATTGACCTGCTTATCGGCACTCACGCACTTATTCAAAATGATGTGGAATTTAAAAATCTTGCACTTGTTATAACCGACGAACAGCACCGATTCGGTGTTAAGCAAAGGGCACAACTTGCAGAAAAGGGCGACGGAGTGCACACAATCGTTATGAGCGCAACGCCGATACCGAGAACTCTCGGTCTTATCCTTTACGGCGACCTTGACATAAGTATTCTTGATGAGCTTCCGCCCGGAAGGCAGGAAATAAGGACTGATGTTGTTGATTCACGCTACAATAAAAGGCTTTATAAATTTATAAAAGATGCAATAGCTCGTGGCGAACAGTGCTACATAGTTTGTCCTGCGGTTGAAGAAAATGAAAACGACCTAAAAAGTGCCGAAGAATTTGCCGAAGAACTTGCAAACGGCGAATTTAGGGGCTATACTCTCGGCATACTTCACGGCAAAATGAAAGCAAAAGACAAGGAAAAAATTATGAAATCTTTTGCGAGCGGTAAGGTGAACATTCTCGTTTCAACAACGGTTGTTGAGGTTGGCGTTGATGTACCAAACGCAACGATTATGGTGATTGAAAACGCTGAGCGTTTCGGTCTTTCAACCCTTCACCAACTTCGTGGCAGAGTCGGCAGAGGCAACAAAAAGAGTTTTTGCGTCCTTATTTCCGACACCAAGAGCGAAACCGCCCGTGAAAGACTTATGACAATGAAAATGTACAGCGACGGTTTCAAAATTGCCGATACCGATTTAAAACAGCGTGGACCCGGTGACTTTTTCGGTTCTCGCCAACACGGTTTGCCGGAGCTTAAAATCGCCGATATGGTTGAGGATATGGACACCCTCCAAAAAGCGCAGACCTGCGCAAAAGAAATTTTGAAAACCGACTTTGACCTTACTTCTGCTCATAATTTTGCGTTAAAGCATCAAATGGATAAAATGTTTGAAAAAATGACGAGTTAATAAGTTGACGGCAATATCACATTGAAAAGTCGAATAATGTTTGCCGATGCGATAATTTTAAACATTTAGGTCTAAACTTTTTTCTTTTTTCCATCCAAATCAAGCACACTGACAAAGCAACCGATAATCAGCAAAACGGAAAGCGTTACATTTACGCTTGAAAATTTTATCGGTGCATTTACAGGCGCAAAAACATCAATGCTTGTTGGGAATAAAAGCAGCAAAAGTTTCATAACAAAATATGAAATAATACCGCCTAACAACCTAAACAATAAAAATTCAATATATTTTAAACCGAGTTTTCGCATAACAGATGAAAGCTGAAGATGAATACAAATTCCGCCGAAAGAAAGAAAAGCCGATGTCAAAGGCAATGAAAAATCAGCATTACAAACGCCATTTGTAATCTCTAAAATCGGCAGAAAAATATCCGGTATTTTAAAAATATTGCAAACGGCTGAAAACAAAATTATGTATGACGCAATGAGTAAAACGCTTTTGCAGGCTTTGTTTGTTGAAGCGCACAATGCGTCACCTAAAGGCACATATTCTTCAAAAGAGTATGTGCCTTTTTTTATTCTTTTTTCTTTAAACGAAAGCATAAAGCCAAGTAAAACAGCGCTTATCACATTTGAAAAATACAGCAAAATTCCGATTTTTGTATCATTAAAAACAACGCTTCCCACAGCCGTTATTATAAAACCGCAACCGCCGCAAAAATTGAAACACATCATTCTTTTAGCCTGTTCACGGCTCAAATCATTTGATTCAAACATTTCCTCGCAAAGAAGCGCACCGGTGGGATAACCGCCAAGCATACCGAAAAGAAAAGATGAAATAGTAGGCTCTGGCAAATTGAAAACCCACCTTGAAACAAAACCAAACAGTTTTGAAAAAAGAAATTTTACGCCCGTTTTCATTACCGTTAAAAATATGATAAGAAGCGGCAAAAGGCTCGGCAAAACCGTGTTCATAGCAAGTTTTAAACCGTCATATGCACCCTCTCTTGCCGATTTTGAAAAAATAATTAAAAGCATCGCAAGCATAAAAAGCAATATACCTTGAAATGAATTTATTTTAAAATTTACCACTTTCATTTTTACCACCATTAATAATATGCCGGTTTTTGCAGCAATATAAATTATAGTTTATAATCGGTTGACGGCTACGCCACATTATATTGTTTCTCTCCCTCAGTCAACAAAGTTGAC
>UQEY01000023.1 GCA_900540235.1 uncultured Eubacteriales bacterium | reverse complement strand
CTTGCTTCCCTCTGATGAGGGAAGTGGCGGCTTCGCCGTCGATAGGAGAGAAACCGATGTGAAGATAAACTATAATTTACAACAAAACGAGCGAAGCTGAAACTGCTTCGCCCGTTTTGCTTTGAAGAAATAAAGGAGATATAAAGAAATCAGTTAGAATTTGATTCAGAAATAATTTTTTGAGCAATATGCTCCGGCACTCTATCATACCTTGCAAATTCGGTAGTAAATGTGCCCCTACCCTGAGTAATTTGGCGCATAGAGGTTGAGAATGTGCTCATTTCAGCCTCCGGCACTTCCGCAATAATTTCCTGGTTAGCGTCACCTGTCGGGTTCATACCGAGAACACGACCACGCCTACGGTTAATATCGCCGATAATATCGCCCATAGCGTCATCATTAACAACAGCACGAAGCGTAACGATAGGTTCAAGAAGAACAGGAGAAGCGTTTGCTATTCCCTCTTTAAACGCAAGGGAAGCCGCCATTTTAAAGCTCATTTCGCTGGAGTCAACCGGGTGGTAAGAGCCGTCATAAAGCGTAGCCTTAACACCAACCATAGGATAGCCTGCAAGTATGCCCTTTTCCATACATTCGCCCAGTCCTTTTTCAACCGCAGGGAAGAAATTTTTAGGAACAGAGCCACCGACAATTCTTTCAGCAAACAAAAGTTTTTCAGTGTCGTACGGTTCAAATTCAATAAATACATCGCCAAATTGACCGTGACCGCCGCTCTGCTTTTTGTGCCTGCCCTGAGCGGAAACTTTTTTGGTTATAGTTTCACGGTAAGCTACCTTTGGTGCGTCAAGCTTAGCCTCAACGCCGAATTTATCTTTAAGCCTTGAAACGGCAACATCAATCTGCTGTTCACCAAGACCGGAGAAAATTTGCTGATGCGTTTCAATATTATTGGTATATGCAAGTGACGGGTCCTCTTCGCAAAGCCTTGCGATAGAAGAAGCAATTTTTTCCTCCTCACCTTTTTTAACAGCAGAAACCGCAACCTTATATGTGGCAGTAGGAACGCTGACGCCGTCAAGCTTAACAACATTATTTGCCGAGCAAAGCGTATCACCGGTGGAAAAGCCCGAAAGCTTGGTAACCGCACCGATATCACCCGCAGTAAGCTCGCTTACATCATTTTGCTTAGCGCCGAAAAGCTTAATAATCTTGCCCATTCTTTCTTCCTTGCCTGTGTTTGCATTAAAAGCAGGGGTAGACTGATTAAACTTGCCGCTGACAACCTTAAAGTACGAAAGTTTGCCGATAAACGGGTCGGCAACGGTTTTAAAACAAACGGCAGCAAGCGGTCCGTTTTCATCAGGTGTAAGCTCAACAGGTTCGCCGTCTTTGTCAATAGCATATTCGCTCTTAGGAGCAGGGCAAACATCTGCAATAAAATCAAGAAGCATATCGCAGGCAATACCCGTAATACCCGAAAGTGCAAAAACAGGAATAATAGAACCGTCGGCAACACCGAGCTTCAGACCTTTAATCTTTTCATCGGCAGTAAGTTCTTCGCCTTCAAAATATTTTTCCATAAGTTCTTCATCACTTGAAGCAACAGCCTCGGCAAAAACAGCCTTAATAGCTTCAAATCGAGCTTCGTCATCGTGAGTAAGTGATGATTCTTTGCGCTTCACTGAGTCATACTCATAAGCCTTATCTTCAATCATATTGTAGTAAGCGGCAACCTTGCCGTCCTTAATAATAGGAACAACAACAGGGCAAACCTGAGTGCCGAACTTTGCTACAATTCCGTTAAAACTCTTATAAAAATCGGCTCTTTCATCTTCCATTTTAGTTGTTACAAAAATACGGGAAAGACCGTGAGAACCTGCACTTTTAAACGCTTTTTCAGCGCCGACCGCAAGACCCGAACGAGCAGAAACAACGATAACAGCCGTATCTGCAGCTCTCATACCCTCTTGGCTTCCCATTGCGAAATCAAAAAGACCCGGAGTGTCAATCAAATTGATATTCTTACCCTTATATTCAAATGAAGCAACCGCACTGTTAACGCTGATTTTTCTTTTCTTTTCTTCAGCATCAAAATCAAGTACAGTATTTCCGTCAAGAGTTTTGCCCATTCTTTCAGTGGTGCCGGCAACATTAAGCAATGCCTCGCAAAGAGTGGTTTTACCCTTTGAAGCGTGACCCGCAAAAACTATATTTCTTATATTTTCTGATTTTATGCCCATAAAAGTTACCTCTTATTTTTACTATTTGTGCATATTGTATAATAATTTTCAACATTAGTCAATAGGTTAAGGCTATTTTTAACATATTATATATAATATTTTTATATTTTTAGTGCAATATGCCGAGATATTTATATTCATAAAGCAAATTGAATATAACCGAATATAAAAAGAAAGAAGCACTCCGAATCAACGAAGTGCCTCTCTCTTTTAAGGGGTAAAATTTATGTGAAAACGTAATTGGTATATATAAAAAGGTTGAGAAAAATTAATTCCTACAACCTTGTTGACTGATTTAAAACTTCAACAGGTGTTGAATCGTTATTAAACTTTGTCCTTTTAGTATGCCTTGGCACCGAGTTTTTAACCATCGCACCTCTAAGCATAAAGAATGCAACATCTTTGCTGATTTTTTCATAATCGACATTGAATATCTTAGCTGAAACATTCTTGTTAAAGAAGTTGATGAGCGGTCCCATACAAAAAGCCGTTATTATCGTGCCTATGCCGATATTTTTAACTTTGGACAAATCGCCTTTAAATATCGCAACAAGTCCGCCGCTGACTATAAGACCTACAAGCACAACCGTTATGTCGGTAGCAACTCTCATCCATTTATATTCAAACTTCGTCGACCTCGCAAGCATAAAACTTAATGCATCATAAGGACCGACTCCGACATTTGCCGTAAAGAATAATGAACAAGCAAAGCAAAGAGTGATTATACCGACAACGAGAAGGGGTACTCGTAAAGCGTAAGTATAATGCTCACTGACGGTCTTTTCAAACAGGCTTTGGAAGAATTCGCAGGTGTAACCGCAACCAACCATATTAAACACTGTTCCGACCCCGACAAGACCTCTGTGCGCCACAATAATGACAAAAACCAAAATAACAAGATTTATTATCATTTGATATGTACCGAAGCCCATGCCGATTGTGCTTGCTACATTCATATTCATTGAAGTGAAAGGGTCAACACCGAAACCCGACAAGGAAAACATTGAAATTCCAAAACCCATAACAATGATACTGATAAGGGAGAGAACCACTCGTTTCACCATATGGTGCTGGGTAAACATATCTTTTATGTATCCGTATGCCTCGTCTTGAAATCTTTTCATCTGCCTTTTAGCACCTCGTGCGTTCCTTTGTTTTTCATCTCATTGCCTACATTATAGCTTCACAATTTCAAAAATCAATACCTTTTTTGTACTTTCTATCTATGTAACACTTTACACAAATATTACTTGCATTTTTTGTGTAAAGTGCACAAACATTTATTCCATCTGTTTGCCCAAAAACGCTGCCGCAACCTGAACAAGTTTAATGTCCGTTTCGCTGGGCAATGTGTGATTTTCGTCCTCAATCATACAAACGGCACCCGACACATCTCCGCCGTATATAATAGGATAAACCACATTCGCTTTTCTGTCATAACCCTCAATCGCATTTATGGCAGGAATTTTGTTGTTTGCAATGTGAATTGCTCGGTGCTCCATAATTTCTTCAAGATTTTTTGTAACCCGTCTTTCAAGAATTTCACGCTTGCTTATACCCGAAGCCGCAACAACATGGTCATTGTCCATAATCGCAATCGGCAAACCGCCGTTTTTGTGCAGCACTTCGGCATATTGGCTCGCAAAATTTGAAAGCTCCCCTATCGGCGAATATTTTTTGAAAATAACCTCCCCCTCGGCATCGGTGAAAATTTCTAATGGGTCACCCTCTTTAATTCTGAACGAGCGGCGAATTTCTTTTGGAATAACAATTCTGCCCAGGTCGTCAATTCTTCTTACTATTCCTGTTGCTTTCATATTATATCTCTCCAATTTTATCGTGTTTTTTCTGTAATATTTTGCACAATAAATCAGATTTAATACCCAAGCCGAATTGTTATTTTTTGTAAAATCGCAACTTTCAAATTTATTATTACTTTATAAAAAACCTCCCGGTGTGATTACAAAGTCTCACATTATACCGAGAGGTTTTTAGCTGTTATTTTAATGTTTTTTCATAAGGCAAACCGTTTGAAACAGTCCTTTTTTATTACAATATTTCTTGTTATATCAAATCAAGATTAACAAGTGCGCTTTGGTTGATTGAAAAAAGAAGGTTGACTATTTCATTTTCATTTACTGCGTAGTCGGAGCGTATCCACTGAATGATAATTCCCGTACTGCCGTTGAGTATATATGAAAAAATATATTGTTCAAGCTCTTTGGGGAGTTCGATTTTTAAGTTATTGACAAACTGAATAATTGATTGCTGCATAAAACGAGAACGGAAATCAGGGTCGGCGCAATCAATTAAAAGAGTGCGAAACTGCTTATCGTTTTGCTTGATATATTGCAAAAACGACAGAATATATTTATGAGCTCCCGCATCATTTTCTTCGCCGATTTTTTTCAAATGTTCTTCTGTTGCGTCAAGAAGTTCCGTTTCAATTTCATAAAGCAAATCTTTTGGTTCATTATAATGAGCATAAAAGGTTGAACGGTTAAGTTCGGCTCTGTCACAAAGTTCTCTTACGGAGATTTTTGCCACTGAGCCTTTTTCTTTAAGCAAGTCCATCAACGCATTTTTGAACAGCAATTTGGAAAGTCGAGTTCTCTGATTATTTTTAGTATTCATATTATTCCACCACTTCTTTGTGTTTCTGTCGGTTTTATGACCATTATTATGTAAACTGATGATTGTTAAACCAACATAGTGTTGCTATAATTAAAGTGTAAACGAACAAGACGAAAAAGTCAAGAGGTGATGTTTATAAACAAGAACTTTCAATTCGATTTTTCGGCAAAGGAAAATTTGATTTATATTCAATAGAATTTATTTAAAGGGGAAAAATTATGACAAACAAATTAAGTTCACCGCTTTTAAACAGCAGAGTTAAAAGTGACGATGTAATGAAAAGTGAAAAATGGCTCGGTTATTTGCTCGGTCCGTCCGGTGCACTTCTTTTAAATGCCGTGCTTGCAACATATCTTAATGTTTATTACACAGATGTGCTCAAGCTTACAACAATTTGGGGCGGTGCGTTTTTAACCGTATTCCCTATTATTTCAAAAATCATTGACGCAATTACAAATGTAATAATGGGATATATTATCGACCACACAAAAACAGCACAGGGCAAGGCAAGGCCGTGGCTTTTGCTTTCTGCTCCGCTTCTTTTAATCAGCGGTATTTTGCTTTTTGTTGTGCCGCAGGGCAACGAAACCGTGCAGGTAATTTGGGTAATGCTTTCGTATAATCTTTTCTATTCGTTTGCATACACAATTTACAATATGAGCCATAATCTTATGGTGCCGCTTTCAACAAGAAACACCGAACAAAGAGGCTCACTTTCCGTATTTAATCAAATTTCAACAATTATGATGAGCGGTATCATCGTGGCGCTCATCTTCCCTATGCTCATTACGCCTCAGCTTGGCGTTGACAAGTCAAAATGGATAGTTACTATGAGCATTTTGTCCTGCCTTGCTTTGCCGCTTACTCTTATGGAATATTATTTCACAAAAGAGCGTGTAACAATGGAGGACATCAACAAAAAAGAGGAGGAAAAAATACCGTATAAAAACCTGCTCAAAGCGATTTTCACAGACAAATATATGGTGCTGATTTTGCTTTATTTCTTGATTTACACAGTCGGCACACAGTTTAAAAACCTCGGTCTTGTTTATTTTTGCAACTATGTTTTAGGTACATATAATGACGGCAAAACACAAACAATGCTTTCCGTTATCGGCGGTATTCCGATGGGTATCGGTATATTTGCCGTTTGGCCGCTTGCAAAGAAATTCGGCAAGCGTAATTTAACCTTGGCAGGCTTTGTGCTTTATTCACTCGGCAGTGCAATTTGTTGGATATGCCCTACAAATATGGTAGTAGTTCTCATCGGTCAGTTCATTAAAAACATCGGCGGACTTCCGTGTTCATATGTATTTATGGCTCTTTTTGCAGATGTACTTGACCATTTGGAATGGAAAAACAACTTTAGATGCGACGGCATTGCAATGTCGATTTACAACATTATTGCCGTTACAAGCGTCGGAATTGTTACAGGTCTTTTCAATATGCTTCTTTCAAAAAGCGGATATGTTGCTCCGTCGCTTATTAATGGCGAAACAGTAGCAGCAGTACAAAGTGTTGCAACAAAAAACGCAATCACATTCTCATTTGTCGGTCTTGAAACTATTACGGCAATTATTCTTATCATCATTCTTGCGTTCATCAATGTTGAAAAGCATATCGACAAAGAACAAGAAGAAATTAAGGCACGAAAAGAAAAGGAGGAGCAAAATGAAAGCAATTAATATAAAAACAGAATACCTTAAAAATCCTTTGGGTATTGACATAGAAAACCCTCGTGTTATGTGGAACTGCGATGGCGGTGTAACTCAAACTGCATATCAAATAGTAACAGATGAATGGGACAGCGGAAAGATTGAATCAAATTCTATGCGTGCAGTTATCCCGGTAAAATTTGAAAAAGGCAAAAGAGTTACTTTCAAAATCAAACTTTGGGACGAAAACGGCAACGAGGGCGAATTTGGCGAAGAAAACTTTTTTGAATACAGAATTAAAAATTGGTCTGCAAAGTGGATAACAGGCAACTATGAGGTGGACAAAAAAGGCTATGAAAAGCAGGCGAAAATTGATAAATCATTTTTCCTTTCGGGAATAAATTATCTTGCTACTTCAAACAAGCCGGAACCCGAGCGTTTCCCTGTTGACTGCTTTAAAAAGGAATTCGGTGCAAAAAAAGATGTCAAATCTGCAAGACTTTACGCAACTGCCTGCGGCATTTATTCGGCTTATATAAACGGCAAAAAAGTATCTATGCCTCTTGCTCCGGGTGTTACAGATTACAGAAAGCGAGTACAATATCAAACCTATGATGTAACTAATCTTATTAAAGAAACTAATGTTATAAATATTGACCTTGCAGACGGTTGGTATCGAGGCTCTGTCGGTGCTTGGGGACTTAAAAATCAATACGGCTGCGAAACAAAAATTCTCGCTCAGCTTGAAATCAAGTATACAGACGGCACGACGGACACGGTTGCAACGGACAGTTCGTGGTTTTGGTCAAATGACGGCGCAATCTCTTTTGCCGACAATAAAGACGGCGAAATTGTTGATGCAAACAAAGTTGCGACCTATTACACAAGGGCAAAACTCACATCTCATAATGTTGTGCCGAGTGCTTCAAACAATGTTCAGATTGCAGAAAAAGAAACCTTTAAGGGCGAAATGACAACCGCACCGAGCGGAAAAAAATTGATTAATTTCAAGCAGAATATGGCAGGATATGTGTCATTTAAAATCAATGCCGAAAAAGGACAAAAAATCACACTTCGTTTTGGCGAAATGCTTGACGAAAGCGGAGAATTGACGCTTAAAAATATTCAATGCTCAAATAAAAAGATTACAACTCCACTTCAAAAAATCGAATATATTTGCAAGGACGGCATAAATGAATACAAGCCGAACTTCGCAATTTTCGGTTTTACTTATATGGAAATTGACACCGAAATTGATGTGTCTGCCGATGATTTTACAGCTATTGCAGTTTATTCGGATATGGAGGAAACCGGCTTTTTTGACTCCTCCAACGAATTGCTCAACAAATTTGTAAATGCAACAAAGTGGTCCACAAAATCAAACAGCGTAGATTTGCCTACCGACTGCCCTACAAGAGAGCGACACGGTTGGACAGGCGACGCACAGATTTTCTTCAACACGGCGGCTTATCTTTTTGATTATGCTACCTTCAGCGAAAAATATATTCGTGATGTATACGATTGGCAGCAAAAGGATGGAAAGTTACCTCAAATCGTTCCGTACGGCGGCGTTGATTTCTTTATGTCGTGGATGAACGGCTCGGTCGGTTGGTCGGATGTGGGTGTGCTTATCCCTTATCGTTTTTGGAAGATTTACAATGACGACTGCTTAATTCAAAAATACTACAACGGTATGGTGAAATACGCAAAGTTTATGATTTCCCGTTGCGGAAAGTGGACACCGCTCAAGCACAACATTCAGCTTTCAGGCAAGAACAAAAAGTTTTTTGTCAACTTCGGTCAGTCCTACGGTGAATGGGCAGAACCAAAAGATGTTTTCCCTAACGATTGGAAAAATACCGTGTTACCGAATCCTGAGGAGTCAACTGCATACACTTCGTACATTATGTCGTTGATGTGCGAGATTGCAAAATATATGAACGACAGCAAAAATTTACCGCTTTTTGAGGAGTATTCAAAGGGTTGTGCGCAGGCATACAGAGAGTTGATTACCAAAAACGGTTATTCAATCGACACCGACCGTCAGGCAAAACTTGTGCGTCCGTTATATATGCACCTGCTTGATGAAAAATCAACAAAATTTGCCAAAAAGCGACTTATCAAGGCACTTGAAAGTTACGGTTGGAGGCTCGGAACAGGCTTCTTGTCAACTCCGTTTATACTTGATGTGCTTGCAGATATGAACATTGAATATGCCTACAAACTCCTTGAAAACGAAGAAATGCCGGGTTGGCTCTTTATGGCAAAAATGGGCGCAACAACAATTTGGGAATCTTGGGAAGGCACCGAAGCTCAGGGCGGAATTGCTTCCCTCAATCACTATTCAAAGGGTGCTGTTTGCGAATGGCTGTTCAGAACAATGTGCGGCATAAATGTCAGCGGTGAAAATCATTTTGTTATTAAACCTATGCCCGGCGGTCATTTCACCTTTGCAAATGCAAAATATAAAAGTATATTCGGCGAAGTTGAGTCAAGCTGGAAAAAGGAAAATGATAAATATATTTATCAAATTACAATTCCTGCAAACTGCACGGCTCAAGTGATTTTACCAAGCGGCGAAACACAAACCGTTACAGCAGGCAAGTATATATTTTAGGAGGACAAAATTATGAAAATTTGTATGATTGGAGGCACGGGACTGCTTGGCAGTCAAGGTGCTGCAGAACTGATTTCAAGAGGTCACCAGGTAAGAGCCATTGCTTTGCCTCCGCTCCCGCAAGGTGCGGTTTTGCCACCGGAAATGGAAATTTCTTACGGCAACTATCTTGAAATGAACGATGACGAAGTAAAGAAAATGTTTGACGGTTGCGAGGGTTTTGTTTTTGCGGCAGGCGTTGATGAAAGAGTTGAGGGTCCTGCGCCGATTTATGACCTTTACAAAAAATACAACATTGACCCTGTTAAGCGTTTGCTCAAAATTGCTAAGGAATGCGGTGTTAAGCATCGTGTTGTACTTGGTTCATATTTTTCTTATTTTGCAAAAGCAAGGCCGCAAATGCACCTTACAGAATATCACCCATACATCCGTTCTCGTATTGACCAAGAAAAAGTTGCTATGAGTTTTGCAGATGACAACTTTGATGTGGCAGTGCTTGAACTCCCATACATTTTCGGAACACAGCCGGGCAGAAAACCTGTTTGGGTGTTCCTTGTGGAGAGTATTCGCAAAATGCCGGGTGTTACCATGTGGCCAAAGGGCGGTTCAACAATGGTAACCGTCAAGCAAGTCGGTCAGGCAATCGCAGGTGCGATTGAACGCAACAAGGGTGGAAATTGCTATCCTATCGGTTACTACAACCTTACTTGGAAAGAAATGCTTACCATTTGCCATAAGCATCTCGGTTGTCCAAATAAAAAGATAATCACTATTCCCGATTGGATGTACGGTATGGCAGGTAAAAGCCTTGTAAAGCAGCAAAAAAAGCAAGGCATTCAAGGCGGACTTGATATGATTAAGTTCACAGAGCTTCAATGCTCAAATCAGTTTATTGATAAAGAGCTTGGCTGTGTTCCTCTTGGCGTTGAGGGTGACGATATAGACTCTGCAATCGGTGACAGCGTAAAGCTTTGCGTGGATATTTTGGACGGCAAGGCAAAAAACATTGTGGCAATGAAAGGCGAATGATATGAAAAAGAAAACAGTATTTTTAACAGGCGCTTGCGGCGGAATGGGCTTTCAGGGGCTTACAAGAATGTTAAAAGACGGCGACAGCTTCAATACACTTGTGCTTGTTCGTGACAGCGAAAAAAACAGAAATATGTTAAAGCCTTATATGGCACTCGGCAATTTAGAGGTTGTTTGGGGCGACCTTAACGATTACGACACAGTTTACAAATGCGTTGAAAAATCAGACCTTATTTTGCATGTTGCGGCTTTTGTTTCTCCGCAAGCAGACTACAACCCTAAAAAGGCAATGCAAGTCAACTACGGTTCAACAAAAAATCTTATTACTGCAATCAAAGAGCAGAAGCGAGAAAACAAAGTGAAATTTGTATATATCGGAACTGTTGCAGAAACAGGCGACCGTATGCCGCCTATCCATTGGGGCAGAGTCGGTGACCCGATTAAACCGAGTATGTTTGACTACTATGCAGTTTCCAAGGTTGCAGCCGAAAGATATGTTATCGAAAGCGGACTTAAATATTGGGTATCCCTTCGTCAAACAGGCATTATAGGCCCTGCTATGAGCAAGATTCGTGACGCAATTATGTTTCACAACTGCTATGACAATGTGCTTGAATATGTGTCTGACAGAGATTCTGGTGTGCTTCTTCGTAATCTTTCTTATCAAGACGCAACAGACACAATGGACAATGCCTTTTGGGGTCACATCTATAATATCGGCGGAGGCGAAAAGTGCCGTGTTTCAACAGCCGAAATGTTTGAAAGGCTTTACGGCGATATAGGTATTAAAGACTTATCTCTAATTCTCAAGCCAAAAATGCAGGCAACTCGCAACTTCCACGGTCACTACTATTTAGACAGCGACAAGTTGGAACACTTCGTTCACTTTCAGCGTGACAGTATGGAATATTACTATGATTGCTACATTAAAGATTTGGGTGCTACCGCTCCTGTTGCAAAGGTTATGTGCAAAGTTCCGGGAGGAGAAAAGCTGATGGCAACCGTTATGGGCAATATGTTCAACAAGCTTGCAGACGGCGAGCACGGAACAAAGCATTTTATTGATGATAATATGGAGGACAGAATCGAGGCATATTGGGGCAGTCGCAAGGCTTGGGAGGCTCTGCCTGAAAGCTACAAAGATTTTAACCACTTCTTCGATTGGGATAAAAAGGTTATTCTCGACCACGGCTATGACGAAAACAAGCCTGAAAGCGAGCTTACTCTTGATGATATGAAAAAAGCAGCAGAGTTTCGTGGCGGTGAATGTCTTTCAACAAAAATGAAAAAAGGCAACTGGACAACTCAACTTGAATTTAAGTGTGCATTCGGTCACACCTTTAAGGCAAGCCCACGACTCGTTTTAGAGGGCGGACATTGGTGCGATGAATGCGAGCGTAAAAGTTGGAACTACGGTCAGCGTGCAAAGGTTGACCCGTTCTTTGCACAGGTTTGGGAACCGCTTCACGAGGCGGACGAAGTTAGAGAATATCCAAAAGAAGTATCGGAGCTTGATGTAAAATGACATATTATTTAGCCATAGACATCGGAGCGTCAAGCGGACGGCATATTCTGTCGCATATCGAAAATGAAAAACTTGTGCTTGAAGAAATTTACCGTTTTGACAATAATCTTACGCAAAACAAAGACGGACTTGTTTGGGATATTGAAAGCTTGTTTAGTGAAGTTTTAAACGGCATTAAAAAGTGCAAGGAAATCGGCAAAATTCCAAAGAGCATTGCAATAGACACTTGGGGTGTTGACTATGTTTTGCTTGATGAAAACAAGAAAGAAATCAAGCCTTGCTATTGCTACCGTGACAGCAGAACAAACGCTGTTGTTGACGAGGTTGAAAGCCTTGTACCCCCTGCCCGCTTGTACGCAAAAACAGGTATTCAAAAGCAGAATTTTAACACGATTTATCAGCTTTATGCAGACAAGAAAAGCGGCAGACTTCAAAATGCAAAATACTTTTTGATGATGCCCGAATACCTATCATTCAAATTGACAGGCGTTTGCAAAAACGAATACACAAATGCCACCACTACAGGCTTGGTTAATGCTAAAGACAAAGCTTGTGACAGTGATATTATTTCAGCTTTAGGTTTACCAAGCGAACTTTTCGCCACTCTTAATACTCCTTGCAGCGTTGTGGGTGATTTTAGCGAGAATATTCAAAAAGCAGTCGGCTTTAATTCAACTGTGCTTTTTGCACCGAGCCACGATACTGCAAGTGCCGTGTGTGCCTGCCCAATGGCTGACAATGATTTGTACATATCATCAGGCACTTGGTCGCTTATCGGAACGGAAATCACCGAGCCGATTTTGAATGACAATGCAAGAAAACTCAATTTCACCAACGAAGGCGGAAT
The DNA here is from genome assembly GCA_900540235.1 of uncultured Eubacteriales bacterium. Taxonomy (GTDB): domain Bacteria; phylum Bacillota; class Clostridia; order Oscillospirales; family Acutalibacteraceae; genus Eubacterium_R. The sequence continues at coordinate 18,670 of UQEY01000023.1, read as the reverse complement.
TGATTACCGTTTTCGTTTTCTTAAAAACTATATGGGTATGTGGCTTTTCCAAAATATCAGGCGAAATCTCAACAAGTCAATGACTTATGACGAGATGATGGAACTTGCAAAAAGCTCAAACAGCTATAAATATTTTGATGTGAACGACAGCACACTTGTTGCTCCGAAAAATATGATTGAGGCAATCGGTAAATTGATTTGCAGTGATGATTTAAGTTTTATCCTAAATTCTGCCTATCATTCTCTTGCAAAGTCATATAGCGAAGCCGTGACGGAAATAGAAACCGTAACAGGCAAACGATTTGATGCAATTCATATTGTAGGCGGCGGCTGTCAGGATAAATACCTGAACGCTCTCACCCGTGATTACACCAAAAAAAGTGTTACGGCAGGACCGATTGAAGCAACTGCAACGGGCAATATCGTATCGCAAATAATATTTGATAAAAAAATATCCCTTGCCACTGCAAGAGATTTGATTAAAAATTCATTTGACATAAAGGAGATTTGACAATGTCATATCTTGAAGCAAAAGAAAAATATGCCAAAATCGGAGTTGACACCGACAAGGCGATTGAAAAGTTAAAAACCGTGCCTGTTTCACTTCATTGCTGGCAAGGTGATGATGTGGTAGGCTTTGACCAAAAGGGCGCACTTTCGGGCGGTATTCAGACCACCGGTAATTACATAGGCAGAGCAAGAACACCCGATGAACTTATGGCAGATATTGACAAGGTCATAAGCCTTGTGCCGGGCAAAATGAAACTTAATTTGCACGCTTGCTATGCAATTTTTGACGAGGGTGAATTTGCCGACAGAAACGAGCTTGAACCAAAGCATTTTGCAAAGTGGGTTGACTTTGCAAAGAAAAGAAATATGGGTATTGACTTTAACCCGACTTTCTTTTCTCATCCTATGGTAAAGGACAATTTAACCCTTTCCTCACCTGATGAAACAGTCAGAGCATTTTGGGTTGAGCACGGCAAAAGGTGCCTTAAAATCGCAGAATACTTTGCAAATGAAACCGGCGAGCCTTGCGTTATGAACATTTGGATACCAGACGGCTACAAGGATATTCCTGCCGACAGGCTTTCTCCGAGAGAAAGATTTAAGAAATCGCTTGATGAAATTCTTTCAATATCGTATGATAAGAGCAAGGTTTTTGTAACCCTTGAATCAAAGGTGTTCGGTATCGGACTTGAAAGTTATACGGTAGGCTCGTCCGAATTCTGTATGAACTATGTTGCGAATAAGGGCATTACTCCACTTATGGATAACGGACATTATCACCCGACCGAGCTTGTCAGCGACAAAATTTCGTCTATGCTTTTATTCAACGAAAAATTAGCTTTACACATCACCCGTGGTGTTCGTTGGGACAGCGACCATGTTGTTATTTTCGATGACGAAACAAAAGAGATTGCAAAGGAAATCGTAAGAGCAAACGCACTTGACAGAGTGTTTATTGCAACAGACTATTTTGACGCAAGCATAAACCGAATTTCCGCTTGGGTTACAGGTGTAAGAAGCGTTGAAAAAGCTTTGCTCTATGCACTTTTAGAGCCGAATAAGAAGATGAAAGAACTGCAAAACAATGCAGATTTTACCTCCCTTATGGTTATGCACGAAGAACTCAAAACCATGCCGTTCGGCGATGTTTGGGAGGAATATTTGAAAGAAACAAACACCCCTGCCGATTATCTTGCAGAGGCTAAAAAATACGAAAAAGAAGTATTGGAGAACAGACAATGAAAGACATTTTAACTTCCCCTTTTATCCGCGAAATGTGTGACACAACGGCGAATATGTACCGCCTTGGTTGGGACGAGAGAAACGGCGGAAACATCAGCTATCTTCTTTATGAAAACGAAGTAGCCGAATATCTCGACCTTAACAATGTAATCAGAACAATTCCGACGGGATTTGACGCACCCGAGCTTATCGGCAAAATTTTTATCGTTACGGGCACAGGCAAGTATTTCAAAAATGTGGAGAAAGACCCTGAAAACAATCTCGGCATTATCCGCATTGCAAAGGACGGCACAACAGCAGAACTTCTTTGGGGTTACAGCGACGGCGGCAAGTTCACATCGGAGCTTCCTGCCCACCTTATGAGCCATATGGCACGCCTCAAGGTTGACCCCGAAAACAGAGTTGTTATGCACTCTCACCCGACAAACACGCTTGCTATGAACTATGTTCACGAGCTTGACGAGAAAAAAATAACGCACACGCTTTGGGAAATGTGCACCGAGTGCATTGTTGTGTTCCCTGACGGTGTCGGCGTTCTTCCGTGGATGCTTTGCGGAACGAATGAAATCGGCGAAGCAACGGCAGAAAAGATGAAAGAATTCAGGCTTGTCATCTGGGGTATGCACGGCATTTACGGTGCAGGCAAAACCATGGACGAAACCTTTGGTCTTATCGAAACCGTTGAAAAGGCGGCACAGATTTATATGCTTACCTGCAATATGCCGAGAGTGAACACAATCAAAGACACCGAAATGCAACAACTCGCCGAATATTTCGGAGTGAATTACAGAAAAGACTTTTTGAATTTATAAAACAAAACGGTGCAGTCATTCGACTGCACCGCTTTTTGATTTCACAAACAGTTTAAAAATTATTTATTCTTATTCTGTGTATTTTCGATGCCCTGACGGATACGACGAACATCGGCAAGAGCCTTATAAAGTGAATCGTCGATAGCAAGAAGGGTATCGTCCGCATAGTTGTTAACGGCAGTAAGCATTTCTCTTGACTTGTTTTGAGCGGTAGTTACCATCTCGTTAGCCTGATTTGTTGCATTGCCGAGGATATCCGAAGCCTGATTTTGAGCATCGGCAATGTAAGAATCACCCTGTTCCTTAGCCTTAGCAATAATGTCTGCTGCTTCAGCCTGAGCAGTTTGAGTGATTTGGTCACGGGCAACAAGTTCCCTTGCTTCCTCCTGAGCTTTGGCGATAATATCGGCTGCCTCTTTCTTAGCTTCTTCAAGAATGTTGTTTCTTGAATCAACGATAGCCTTAGCCTGCTTTGTTTCCTGCGGTGTGTTAAGACGAATATCTTCAATAATAGTCTTAATCTTGTCAACATCTACTGCGTACTTTTTGCTGAGCGGAATTGAAGAAGCACTGTCAAGCACATCCTCTAAATCTTCAAGTAAAATATCTGTATTAGTCATTTTTGCCGTCTCCTTTACATCTTTTATAAATATCATTTAATATTTCATTCGGCACAAACGATGATATGTCACCACCGAGAGTGCACACCTCTTTAACCATACTTGAGGACAAAAACATATTTTCGCCCTTGGCAGGTAAAAACAGAGTTTCAATCTTTGGATAAAGGCTCTTATTAATAAGCGCAAGCTGAAATTCATAGTCGAAATCAGACACTGCACGAAGCCCTTTAATAATTGCGCTTGCATTATGCATTTTTGCATAGTCAACCAAAAGACCGGAATATGTATCAATCTCAACATTTTCAAGATTAACACAGCGCTTAATAAATTTTGTTCTTTCTTCAAGAGTGAACATCGGCTTTTTTGAACTGTTGTTGAGTACCAAAACTATAACCTTGTCAAAAAGCTGAGACGCCCTTTCTATAACATCCTTATGACCTAATGTTATCGGGTCAAAACTGCCCGGACAAATCGCAATTTTCATATTATAGCTCCCTTCGATAAAGGGTAATCTTGGTTTTGCCGTAATTTCTTACTCTGTCGGCATAAAAACCGCCTATTTTGTCAGGTAACGATTCATCCCTTGAAGTTTCGCAAACAACGATACCGTCATCGCTCATCATAGGAAGAAGCGAAGGCAAACACTTTTCAATAATGCCCTGCTTGTACGGCGGGTCAAGAAAAGCGATATCAAAACTGTCCCTCCTTGAAAGGAAAGAATAAGCGTCGCTCAAAACTATTCTTGCGCCTGCTTCAAGCTTGCAATGCTTAACATTGTCCTCAACAACTTTGTAAGCCTGCCTGTTGTTTTCAACAAAAGTGCACTTTTTTGCGCCCCTTGAAAGAGCCTCAATACCAAGTTGACCCGAGCCTGCAAACAAGTCAAGCACATTTTTACCTTCAATTTCAAATTGAATCATAGAAAAAATAGCTTCTTTAACAGATTCCGTTGTAGGTCTTGTGACATCCTCACCGGGCAAGGTTTCAAGCCTCCTGCCACGGGCAATGCCGGTAATTACTCTCATCATAATATCGTTTCCTTAAAAACATCTATATCTAATAGGTTAGCTAATATTATACAAACTACAAAAATAATAGTCAAGTCAATTAAAATTATTTTTACAAATTATGATAAAAATTATAAATTTCTTCGGCATTTTTTAACGAAATACCGTCTGCCTGTGCCAATTCTTCGACACTTGCCGATTTTATTGCGGTTATCGTTTTAAAATGCTTCATCAAAGCCTTAGCTTTCGTATCTCCGATACCGTTGATTTTTGTAAGTGATGTTGAAAGAGTGCTCTTTTTGTGCTTATTGTGGTGGTAAGAAATTGCAAAGCGGTGAACTTCCTCCTGAATATTTGAAACAAGAGTAAACACCTGACGATGCGAGTTAATTTCAATTTCACCGCTTGTGACTGCTATGGCACGGGTTCTGTGCTTATTATCCTTAACCATACCGAAAACCGGCACATTAAGCCCCATTGAAGCGATAACCGGCAGTACCGCCCTAACCTGCGGTTCACCGCCGTCAAGCAAAATTAAATCGGGCAAAATCTTAAATGTGCTGCCATCTTCGTCATTATAATAATGATTAAAACGCCTTGTCAAAACTTCCTGCATAGAACCGACATCGTTTTGACCGTCAAAGCCTTTGATTGCAAATCGCTTGTATGCACTTTTCATCGGTCTGCCATTGTGGAAAACCACCATACCGGCAACATTGTCTGCGCCGAAGGTATGTGAAATATCGTATGACTCAATATATTCGGGCATTTTGTCAAGACCGAGAAGATTTTTAAGTTCCTCAAGCGTTGCAATCTCCCTGCCAAGCCTGCCCTGCTGCTGTGCCAAATGCTCGTTTGCATTTTGAATACACATATTGACAATAGAAAGGTGTTCACCCTTTTGCGGGTGGATAAATTCAACCTTTTTGCCCTTTTTATCTTCAAGAAATTTTGCTAAAAGTTCTTCATCTTCAATCTCGCCGTCAACAGCAATTCTTGAAGCAACACGATTTCTCATAGAATAATAGCGTTCAATAAGTTCAAACCTTGCGCTCGCCAAATCTTCAACCGAATCAATAAGCCAAAACTCAGAATCGGTAAGTTTGCCGTGTTCAAACCTGATAACTTCAAAGCAAGCTTTCTTCTTTCCGTTAACCAGAGCAAAAACATCTTCCTCGGGCACATTGATTGAAACAACATTTTGCTTTTCTTCAAGATTTTTAATTGCTCTTATCCTGTCCCTGAGTTTTGCCGCTTCTTCAAACTGAAGATTTTCGCTGCACTTAATCATCTGTTCTTCCATTTGCTTAACGGCCTTAACGCTTCCGCCTTTAAGAAAAGCTATTGCTTCATTAATATTGCTTTTATATTCATCAAGCGTTACTCTGCCTGCGCACGGAGCACAGCAAATGCCCATAAAGCCGTTCAAACAAGGTCTGGAGGACTTATAATCTTTCGGAAATTTCTTGTTACACCTCGGAAGTTTAAATATCCTGAGCGTTTCGTCAACCGCTTGCTTAACCGAGAAATTGGAAATATACGGTCCTACATACTGCGCACCGTCATCCGTCATTTGCTTACATTCGCTGATTTTCGGATACTGCTCTTTCGTAATCTTGATATAGTTATATCCTTTGTCATCTTTAAGTAAAATATTATATTTTGGCTGATGTTGTTTAATAAGTGAGCATTCAAGCACGAGTGCTTCAAACTCGCTGTCGCAAAGAATGTAATCAAAATCGTTAACATTTTCAACCATTCTTATTACTTTGAGCGAATGATTAGTGTGGCTGCCGAAATACTGCGAAACACGGTTTTTAAGCTTCTTTGCCTTTCCGATATATATAATCTTCTTGTCCTTATTTTTCATTATATATACGCCCGGATGAAGCGGAAGCGCCATTGCTTTTTTTCTAAGTTCTTTTTCAGTCACATAATCACCTGCCTTATTAATAAGTATAACATAAAATACACCAAAAATAAAGCAAGTAAATTATTGTTTATCTTAACATCGGTTTCTCTCCTATCGACGGCGAAGCCGCCACTTCCCTCGTCAGAGGGAAGCAAGAAAACTCGGCTCCATCTGATGAGGGAGCTGTCAACTTTGTTGACTGAGGGAGAGAAAAACTATAATGTGGCGAAGCCGTCAACCGATTGCAAACTATAATTTACCACACAATAAAAAGCAGTCGGCAAATTTACACCGACTGCTTTTTGCGTTAATATTCAATTTCGCCTTTATAAACAAGGTTGCAATCGCCTGTAAGGGTTATTCCGGTATCGGAATAATTGACTATAAGGTCGCCGCCTTTAACTTTAACGGTGATATCCTCGTCTTTATTGCAATACCCGTTTTCAACCGCCGCAATTACTGCCGCACAAGCACCGGTGCCGCAAGCTTGCGTTTCGCCGTTGCCACGCTCCCACACACGCATTTTAAGTGTTTTCGAGTTAACTATCCTTACAAATTCGGTATTAACCCTTTCAGGGAAAATCGGTGCAGTTTCAAACTGAGGACCTGTCTTTTCAATGTCAATCTTGTCAACATTGTCAACAAAAACAACGCAATGTGGGTTGCCGACCGAACAGCAGGTGATGTTATATTCCTTACCGTCAACGGTGTACGGCTCATTTATTACATTTTCACCGTCCCAAGTTACAGGAATTTCAGCCGCATTAAGCTTTGCCTTGCCCATAGAAACGGTAGCTGAAGAAACTTTTCCGTCACGGGTAAAGAGATGAAGTACTTTTACGCCTGAAGCAGTTTCAATAGTAATCTTTTCTTTTTTTACAATGTCGTTGTCATAAAGGAATTTGCCGACGCACCTTATTGAGTTGCCTGCCATCTTGCCATCGCTTCCGTCGAGGTTGAAAACACGCATTTTAGCGTCCGCAATGTTGCTGTTTTCAATAAGAACTATACCGTCACCGCCGATACCTTTGTGTCTGTCGCAAAATTCGATAGCAAAACTTTCAGGGCAGGTAATAATTTGGCACTGATTATTGAAGAAAATGTAGTCATCGCCCGTGCCTTGCATTTTTGAAAACTTGAGTATGCCTTTTTCCTTGCGCATAAAGTTGATGTCAACAAGTTCCGTGTTCGTTTGCTTATAGCGAGAAGCGATAATGTCGGCTACGGCATTTGCAGTGTCAAGCGAAGTGATTGTTGCAATGCCAAGCTGATTTGCTCTGTTGTGAAGCTTAATATAGTCGGCAATGGAAGCCTTATCGCTCTTGCCTGTGTAAACAATATAATCAAGCTGACCCGATTCAACAAGGTTCATAATCGAATCATCTTCTCTAAGCTTATTAACAACATTAACCTTAATGCCGAGGCTTTCGATAGCCTTAGCTGTTTCAGGTGTTGCCCAAATTTTAGCGCCCAAATCGTCAAGTTTTTTGGCAAGACCGACTATTTCAAATCTGTCCTGCTTGGTGACTGTAATGAGTACGCCGTGTTCGTCCTTTGAATGGAAATCTGTTTTAAAGCCTGCCGAAACAAGACCTTTGAAAAGTGCTTCGACAAGATTTTTGCCGACGCCCAAAACTTCACCCGTAGACTTCATTTCAGGACCTAACTTCGAGTTAACATCGTTAAGCTTTTCAAAGCTGAAAACAGGAACTTTAACCGCAACATAAGGCGGAGCTTTGTAAAGTCCCGTGCCGTAGCCGAGGCTTGCAAGGTTTTGACCGACCATAATTTTTGTTGCAAGTTCAACCATAGGAACGCCGGTAACTTTGCTTATATAAGGAATGGTTCTTGACGCTCTCGGGTTAACTTCAATAACATAAAGTTCGTTGTTATAAATGAGATATTGAATGTTGATAAGACCGTCGGTGCCGAGTTCAAGCGCAAGCTTTGTTGACACATCGCAAATCTTTTCAAGCATTTTATCATTAAGGTTATAAGGTGGGTAAACTGCGATTGAGTCACCCGAGTGAACGCCCGCACGCTCAATATGCTCCATAATACCGGGAATGAGCACATCTTTACCGTCGGAAATACAGTCAACTTCAAGCTCCGTGCCCATCATATATTTGTCAACAAGTACCGGGTTTTCAATACCTTGAGCAAGGATAATTGCCATATACTGCTTAACATCGTCATCTGTGTAGGCAATAGTCATATTTTGACCGCCGATAACATATGACGGACGAAGAAGAACCGGATATTCAAGTCTGTCAGCCGCCGCCAAAGCCTCATCAAGCGTCATAACGCTTTCGCCCTTTGGACGGAAAATGCCAAACTTTTCAAGAAGTTCGTCAAATCTTTCCCTATCCTCGGCAATGTCGATAGATTCTGCGCTTGTACCCAAAATCTTAATGCCATGCTTATCAAGAAATTTTGTAAGCTTAATAGCAGTTTGACCGCCGAATGCAACAACAACGCCGATAGGGTTTTCAGCCTTGATAACATTCATAACATCTTCATCGGTAAGCGGTTCAAAATAAAGCCTGTCGCCGGTGTCAAAGTCTGTCGATACGGTTTCAGGGTTGTTATTGATGATAATAACTTCGTAGCCGAGTTCTTTTAAAGTCCAAACGCAGTGAACACTCGAGTAGTCAAATTCAATACCCTGTCCGATACGAATAGGACCGGAACCGAGAACGATAATCTTTTCTTTATCGCTCTTGTCAAGCTCTCTCGCCTCGCAGTGCTCGTCATAAGTCGAATAGAAATACGGCGTTTCAGCCTTGAATTCCGCACCGCAGGTGTCAACCATTTTGTAAACGCAGTCACGGTGATATGTAAGGCTTCCTCCGCTGATTTTTTCAAGTGCCTTGTCAGGATAGCCAAGCTTTTTACCTTTAATGTACTGCTCTTTTGAAAGCGGTTTGCCTTCAATTTCACGCTCAAAATCGGCAAGATTTTTAAGCTTAGCCAAAAACCACTCGTCAATCATAGTGATTTTATGAATTTCTTCAATACTTATGCCCTCTTTAAGTGCTTTAAACACTGTAAAGAGCCTGATGTCATCTTGGTCGTGAAGCTTTTCTTTAATGTCAACACCGTCAAGCGCTTTGTTGTTAAGCGTGTTAAGACCGATTTCAGCACCTCTTACGGCTTTCATAATTGCCTGTTCAAAACTCGGCGCAATGCTCATAACTTCACCCGTAGCTTTCATCTGAGTTCCGAGCTTACGGGAAGCATTAACAAACTTATCAAACGGCCATTTAGGAAGCTTAACCACAACATAGTCAAGGGTAGGCTCAAAACAGGCGCAGGTTTTGCCTGTAATGTCATTTTTAATTTCGTCAAGAGTGTAGCCGAGCGCAATTTTAGTCGTAACTTTTGCAATCGGATAACCCGTAGCTTTTGAAGCAAGTGCCGATGAACGGGAAACTCTCGGGTTAACTTCAATAACGGAATACTCAAAGCTTTCAGGATTGAGCGCAAACTGGCAGTTGCAACCGCCCTCAATTCCGAGTTCGGTAATAATGTCGAGTGAAGCACTGCGAAGCATTTGAAGTTCCTTATCGGCAAGTGTAACGGCAGGAGCAATAACTATACTGTCGCCTGTGTGAACGCCGACCGGGTCAAAGTTTTCCATTGAGCAAACTGCAATAACATTGCCCACACTGTCCCTCATAACTTCAAACTCAATCTCTTTCCAACCTGCAATATATCTTTCAACAAGTACCTGAGTAATAGGTGAAAGCATTAAGCCGTTTTTAGCAATAACTTCAAGTTCTTTTTCGTTGTATGCAACACCGCCGCCTGCACCGCCGAGGGTGAATGCAGGACGAATAATAACCGGATATCCTATATCCTGCGCAATTTCCTTGGCGTGCTCAACGGTGTATGCAATGTCGCTCGGCACAACGGGTTGATTAATTTTAACCATTGTGTCACGAAACATCTGCCTGTCCTCCGCCTTGTCAATCGCTTCGGCGTCGGTACCGAGGAGTTTAACTCCCATTTTGTCAAGATAACCGTCTTTTGCAAGCTGCATACCTATTGTAAGACCTGTCTGTCCGCCGAGTCCGCAAAGGATAGAATCGGGTCTTTCTTTTTCAATAATTCTTTTAACCGTTTCTTCGGTAAGGGGTTCAAGATAAATGTGGTCTGCAAGCGCCTTGTCGGTCATAATTGTTGCAGGGTTTGAATTAACGAGCACAACTTCGATTCCCTCGTCTTTGAGCACACGGCAAGCCTGAGCACCCGCATAGTCAAATTCTGCAGCCTGACCTATAACAATAGGACCCGAGCCGATAACAAGTACCTTTTTAATATCTTTATTAAGAGGCATTAGTTGTTACCTCCCATCATTTCAATAAATTTGTCAAAAATAAATCTCGTATCGTGAGGACCGGAGCAAGCTTCAGGATGGAATTGAACCGAAAAAGCCTTTTTGCCCGGATAATCAACACCCTCGCAAGTACCGTCATTTGCATTAATGTAGCTTACTTTAGCACCCGTTTTTTCGATTTCTTCATTAACTACTGCGTAACCGTGGTTTTGAGAAGAAATGTAAGTTCTCTTACTTTCAAGGTTTTTAACCGGCTGGTTTACACCTCTGTGACCGTATTTTAGCTTAGTCGTTTCACCGCCTTGGCTGAGCGCCAAAAGCTGATGACCGAGGCAAATTGCAAAAATAGGAACTTTGCCCACAAGTTTTTTAAGTTCGGCTATTGCTTCAACATTTTCCTTAGGGTCACCGGGACCGTTAGAAAGCATAATTCCGTCAGGGTTTAATGATAAAATGTCGCAAGCTTTGGTATCATATGGCACAACCGCAACATTGCAGCCCCTTTTGTTAAGCTCTCTTACAATATTTTTCTTGGTTCCGTAATCAATAAGAACCACATTGTATTTGTGCTCGTTTGATGCACTCATATAAGGCTTTTTACAAGAAACGCTTTTAACGGCATCTTTAATTTCGTAAGCCTTAATTCTGTCGAAATCGACCGTGGCAGGGTTTGCGGTTATGATAGCGTTCATAACACCGGCTTCTCTTATAGTCTTTGTAATTTCTCTTGTATCAACGCCGTACACACCGATAATGTTGTTGTCTTTAAGGTATTTGTCAAGCGTTTTTTCGCACCTGAAGTTTGATGGCTCATCGCACTTTTCCCTAACAACATAAGCCGAAACATACGATTTCTCGCTTTCCTTGTCTTCATCAATAAAACCGTAGTTGCCGATAAGCGGAAAAGTCTGCATTACTATTTGACCGTAGTAACTCGGGTCGGTTAATGTTTCAATATATCCGCCCATACCTGTTGTAAAAACAAGTTCGCCGATAACTTCGCCTTTAGCGCCGAAACTTTTTCCCTCAAATACATCACCGTTTTCAAGGCATATGTAAATTTTGTTATCTTCCATATTTTTAGTCCTGATTGTTTTTATTAGTTATCGTTGTAGAAATGAAAATTTGCGGGCGGATAATATCCGCCCCTACGAATATCTTGTTTATTCAGACTGCCGTAGGGGAAATACCATCCTCCCGTTTACTTATTTAATTATTTATTACCAAGCAATTTAACAAGCACTGCCTTTTGAGCGTGAAGTCTGTTTTCCGCTTCGTCAAAAATTTCGTTTGCGTGTTCTTCAAATACCTTTGCGGTAATTTCTTCTTCTCTGTGAGCAGGAAGGCAATGAAGCACCATAGCGTCATCCTTTGCAACTGCCATAACTTCGTCGTTGATTTGGAAATTTTTAAATACTTTTTCTCTTTCAGCCTTTTCTTCTTCCTGACCCATTGATGCCCAAACATCCGTGTAAATGATGTCGGCATCTTTAGCACAGGCAAGAATATCGCTTGAACACATAAAGTCGCCGTTTTCCTGCGCCCACTTCATAATTTCAGAGTCAGGCTTATATGTATCAGGGCAAGCGATTGCACAGCTCATACCCATTTTGATTGCACCCACGATAAGGCTGTTTGCCATATTGTTGCCGTCGCCGATAAAGCAGAATTTAAGACCGTCAAAACTCTTTTTGTATTCTCTTATTGTCATAAGGTCTGCAAGCACCTGACAAGGGTGGCAATAGTCTGTTAAACCGTTGATGATAGGAATAGAACCGTACTTTGCAAGGTCCTCAACTTCTTTTTGCTCAAAGGTTCTTATCATAATACCGTCAAGGTAACGGGAAAGAACTCTTGCAGTGTCTTCAACCGATTCGCCTCTGCCAATCTGCAAATCTCTGTTAGAAAGGAAGAGAGCCTGACCGCCAAGCTGATACATACCTGTTTCAAAGCTGACTCTTGTTCTTGTTGAACTTTTTTGAAAAATCATACCGAGAGTTTTGCCTTTAAGATGGTGATGCTCAATACCGTGCTTTGTTTCGTATTTTAATTGGTCTGCAAGGTTCAAAATGTCTAAAATATCACCGTGGTCCAAGTCCTGAAGTTTTAACAAATGTTTCATTTTTCAATTACCTCTTTCAATATTTTAAGTCCTCTGTCAAGCTCGCAATAGCTGATATTAAGAGCCGGAAGAAGTCTGATTTTTGTTTTTGCGGTTAAAACGAGAAGTCCGTTTTCAAGGCACTCGTTTGCAATTTGCTTTGCATCCTTTTCTGTTTCAACGCCGAGCATAAGACCCATACCCGAAACAGATTTAACGCCGTTTATACCCATCAAATATTTTTTGATGTATTCGCTTTTTTCTCTTACAGATTTTAAAAATTCATCGTCAATTCGTGAAACGATAGAAATTGCACCTGCTGCGCAAACCGGATTTCCGCCGAAAGTTGAACCGTGAGTACCCGGAGTAACGCAGTCCTTAACTTTTTCGCCAAAGAGTACCGCACCCATAGGCAAACCGCCTGCAAGTCCCTTGGCTGTTGAAACTATATCAGGCATAATATCAAAGTTTTCGTAAGCAAAATACCTGCCTGTTCTGCCGTTACCTGTCTGCACTTCGTCAACTACCATAAGAATGTCTTTTTCTTTTGCAAGCTTTTCAATCGCTTTAACAAAGTCATAGTCAAGATTGTTGACTCCGCCCTCGCCTTGCACACACTCAAACATAACTGCGCAAACATCATCCGTTGCCATTTCGTTAAGCTTTTCAATATCATTTGCAGGGCAATATTTAAATCCCGGAGTGAACGGAGCGAAAACAGTATGAAAACTGTCCTGACCCGTTGCAGCAAGAGTAGTTATCGTTCTGCCGTGGAATGAATTAACAAGGGTTATAATCGTGCTTCTGCCCTCGCCGTATTTGTCAAAAGAATATTTCCTTACAAATTTAATTGCACCCTCGTTAGCTTCTGCGCCGCTGTTAGCAAAGAAAACTTTTTTCATTCCCGTTTTGTCGCAAAGCATTTTTGCAAGCTTAGCGCAAGGCTCGGTATAGTAAAGATTACTTACATGCTGAAGCTTGTCAAGCTGCATTTCAACAGCCATTTTCCACTCGTTATCACAAATACCGAATGCGGTAACGCCTATACCCGAGCCGAAATCTATGTATTGCTTTCCGTTTTCGTCGCTTATAGTTGAGCCCTTGCCCTTTGCAAGCGCAGTGTTAAACCTGCCGTAAGCGTGAGCGACATATTCGTTGTCTAATTCTTTAGTGTCCATCTTGTACCTCTTATCTGCTTCGAAACATTGTTCCCATACCTTCATCCGTTAAAAGTTCCATAAGAATGGAGTGAGGAACTCTGCCGTCAATAATGAATGCTTTTTTTACACCCTCTCTGAGCGCTTGCGTCATAGAGTCGATTTTAGGAATCATACCGCCGCTGATAATTCCCTCTGATATGAGCGCCGGAGTGTCTGAAATGTATACTCTGTGAATAAGAGTTGAATCATCGTCCTTATCTCTTAAAAGACCTACAATATCGGTCATGGAAACGAGCGCCTCAGCTTTGAGCGCACCTGCAACAGCGGCAGCCGCAGTGTCGGCATTGATGTTGTAGCAGTTACCCTTTTCGTCATAGCCGATAGTTGAAATAACCGGGATAAAGTTGTGATTAAGCACTTCTTCAATAACTTCCGTGTTAACCTCCTGAATGTCGCCAACATAGCCGTGAGTATCGTCAAGTGCCTTGCACCTAATCATATTGCCGTCCATACCCGAAAGACCGATTGCGTGACCGCCCATATTGCCTATTTGGCAAACAAGGTCTTTGTTAACCTTGCCTGCAAGCACCATTTGAACCACATCGACCGTATCTTTGTCCGTAACTCTGAGCCCATTTTCAAACTTGCTTTCAATGTGCATTTGGTTGAGGGTTTTGTTTATGGCAGGGCCGCCGCCGTGAACAAGAACAACCTTTATTCCGACTGTGGTTAAAAGCACGAGGTCACGCATAACGGCTTCTTTAAGCTCATCGTTAATCATTGCGTTTCCGCCGTATTTAACTACAACTGTTTTCTTTCTGTATTTTTGGATGTGAGGCAGAGCATGTGCGATTATCTCCGCCTTTTGAGCATTGTTAATATTTTCCATACTTTATATCCTTTACCTTTTTGGCTTCTTTGTAAGAGAGATTGCGGGCGGATGATATCCGCCCCTACGAAATTTTTTCTATTTTGGATAATCTAAATATTATAGACTGCTGTAGGGGTCGGCGTCCTCGACGACCCGATTAAAATTGCTCGTATTTTGTTTGCCTAAATATCACAAACCACCGTAGGGGCGAACACTGTTCGCCCGTGTGATTTGACTTGGGAACACCTTTATTTCAATTACACTTATTAGGTACGATAGTCGCCGTTTATCTTAACATAATCGTAAGTCAGTTCTCATTAGCTACGAAACAGTCCCCCGGACTGTTTCTCCCAAATTCGTTGCTCCTTTCAGTCGCCGAATTTGGAGCCACTTGTTGTGATTTGACTTGGGAACACCGCTATTTCAATTACACCTATTAGGTTCTGTAATCTCCATTAATCTTAACATAATCGTAAGTCAAATCACAACCCCACGCAGTTGCGTTTTCGTTGCCTTGATTAAGATTAACATCAATATAAATTTCATCGCTTGAAAGGACTTTTGCTGCCTTTTCTTCGCTAAACTCAATGCCGGAACCGTTTTTACAAACTTCAATGACACCGTATTCGCTTCTTAAATCAACATCAACTTTGTTAATATCAAATTCTGCATCGGCATAACCTATAGCGCAAAGTACACGACCCCAGTTAGCGTCCTCACCGAACATTGCGGCTTTGAAAAGAGAAGAACAAACAACGCTCTTTGCAACGATAATTGCCGTGTCCTTATCAGGTGCGCCGTCAACCTTACATTCAAGAAGCTTGCTTGCACCCTCGCCGTCTTTTGCAAGCATTCTTGTAAGATTTGCCATAACTTCGTAAAGAGAGGCTTTAAATGTTTCAAACTCAGCGCCCTCGCTGCTGATTTCCTCATTGCCTGCAAGACCGTTAGCCATAAGGCTTACCATATCGTTAGTTGAAGTATCGCCGTCAACCGATAAGCAGTTGTATGTTACTTTTACAATTTCGCCAAGCGCTTTTTGAAGCATTTCGCTTGAAATTGCGCAATCGCTCGTAATGAAATTAAGAGTGGTAGCCATATTTGGGTGAATCATACCCGAGCCCTTAGCCATACCGCCGATAACGCATTTAACGCCGCCGATTTCAAATTCAACAGCATATTCCTTTTTGATTGTATCGGTAGTCATAATTGCAGTTGCGGCTTGCTCATTTTTGCCGTAGTCAAGCTCCTTTGCAAGTTTAGGAACAGCTTCAACAATAGGCTCAATAGGAAGAATTTGACCTATAACGCCTGTTGAAGCAACAATAACCTGCTCTTTTGGAATATTAAGTTCATTTGCAACAAGCTCACACATCTTGTTTGCTTTTTCAACACCGTCGACATTGCAGGTGTTGGCATTTTTTGAATTTGCAATAACTGCAACTGCTTTGTTGCCGCTCTTTTCCAAATTAGCTTTTGTAACAAGAATCGGTGCGCCTTTAACCTTGTTTTGAGTGTAAACCGCAGCAGCGTTGCAAACTTTATCACTCGTAAAAAGACAAATATCGTTTTTGTGCTTTATGGTCGGGTCGAAATTTTCAACACTCGGTTTTTTAATACCGCAATATGTACCCGAAGCTTTAAAACCTTTAGCGGCACAAATACCGCCGTCAATATATTTCATATTTTCACTCTCCTATATTAAGACCTGTTTTTTCATCAATACCCATTGCAATGTTAAGACACTGAATAGCCGCACCGCTGGCGCCTTTACCCAAATTATCAAAACGAGAGGTAATTATAATTCTTTCATCGTTGCCGTTGATTTCAATTTCCATATCATCACGGTTTGCAAAGTTGTTGGAACCAATCATATTTTCGCTGTAGCCGAGCGGACGAACTTTAACAATGTCACTGCCGTCGTAATGCTCTTTAAACATTTCATAAATGTCCTCTTTAGTATATTTCTTGCTCATCCTGCTTGTATAAATCGGAATGTTAACAAGCATACCCTGAGGATAATCACAAATAATAGGCGAAAAAAGCGGCTCTTTGCTAAGCTTTGATATAGCTTTCATCTCTTTAAGGTGCTTGTGCTGCTGAGTAAGTGCATAAACCCTCGGCGAGTCAAGCTCCTTATCTCTGTTTTCATCCTCATACTGAGCGATACCTTTTTTACCTGCTCCCGTATATCCGCTCATAGCAAAACAAACAATATCGTAATCGCTTGAAATGAAACCGCTGCAAACGAGAGGGTAAACGATTGAGTTAAAACCGCTTGCGTAGCAACCCGGAACTGCAATTTTGTTGCTTGTCGCAATCTTTTGCCTAAACTCGCTTGAAAGTTCCGCAAAACCGTATGCCCAATCAGGGTTAGTCCTGTGAGCGGTGGAAGTGTCAATAATCTTAACCTTGTCATTATTAACAAGCGACACTGCTTCAATCGAAGCGGCGTCAGGCAGGCAAAGGAAAGTAATATCGCTTTCGTTAATCATCTTTGCTCGCTCGCTTGCATCCTTTCTCTTTTCAGGGTCAATAAGCAAAAGCTCAATATCATCTCTGTTTTCAAATCTTTGATAAATTTTAAGACCTGTTGTACCGTCTTTTCCGTCTATAAATATACGCTTCATTTTTATACATATCTCCGCTTAATTATTTTCTGTTCTTAATTATTATACACGGTGATTTTCTGTTGTCAATAGTTATAGCAAAATTGTTATAAATATGCATATAATTGTATATTTATGCGTTTGTTTTATATGCACTTTATATAACATATACAGCATAGGCAAAGGGAGTAAAAATGTACCCGCTATTGCAAAATTTTGAACTTCGTATAATATTTTTTTCTTACGGGAAAGCTCCCGTGCCACCCAAAGTCCACCCAAATAAATTTGAAAGGAAAATTAAAATAAATAAGGATATTTTGATAGCGTTGGTTTCAATGCTCGGCACGGTAGTCGGCACATTCGGAGGTATTTTAACCTCGTCAAAGCTCACTTCATTTCGATTGGAACAGCTTGAAAGAAAAGTCGATAAGCACAACAATTTTGCAAGCCGTATGCCTGTTATTGAGGAACAAATTAAGGTTATAAATCATAGAATAGATGACTTGGAAAAGGAGGCACAAAACAATGAAAATCACTGAAAAAACAATTAAAAGAGCACTTAGAACTTTTGCCCAAACCGCAATCGGTTACATAGTAATAAATATAGTGGCAATCGATTTTTCGGCAGAAAAAGACATACTCAAAACCGCACTTATCGGTCTTGGCGTTTCTGCTGTTTCGGCAGGAGTTGCGGCAGTTATGAATCTTGAAGGAGGTATGAAAAAATGAATTTTGATGTTTTTGTAAAAAGGTATCTCGGCACGGCGATAGACTATGACGGAGTTGCGGGGGTTCAGTGCGTTGACCTTGCAAAACTTTATCTTTATAAAGTGTTTGGAATCAAAGCGGGAGCGTGGGGAAATGCGAAAGATTATTGGCTTTCTTTTTCTTCTCATCCCACTATGACGGCTAATTTTACAAAGATAAAAAACACACCCGATTTTATTCCCGAAAAAGGGGATATCGTAATTTGGAGCGGTGACATTTCAAGCAAAAACGATTACGGTCATATCGCAATAGCAACCGGCGAGGGCGACACAAATATTTTTTATTCTTATGACACAAATTGGAACAAAAAAGAAATGCAAAAAGTAAAGCACACCTATTTTGCGCTTTACGGTGTTCTTCGCCCTAAAAATAAAAACGACCTCTTTTCTGCTCCGTCGGTTTCGCTCGGCGACTATACACTCACAAATGTTCGTGGTATCTATAACGGTGCAGGCGCAAAAACGGGCAGAAAAAAGGTTTCGGCTTTAACCAAAAATGCAAAAAAATCGGCAACCTCAAAAAACGGCGATGACAATGCATATTTAAAGGCAAACACAGCCGTTTCAATTCTTGAAACGAGGCTTATTTCGAGCGGCAACCTCTGGGCACGCATCCCAAGCGGCTGGATGTGTATATGGGAAAATGATAAAAACAAACTATTTATAAAATAAATTATAATTTAGCATAACATAGGTTTCTCTCCTATCGACGGCGAAGCC
>UQEY01000022.1 GCA_900540235.1 uncultured Eubacteriales bacterium | reverse complement strand
GGCGGCTTCGCCGTCGATAGGAGAGAAACCGATATTAAGATAAACTATAATTTATATCAAAACCCTTTTTACAAAACAAAAAACCTGCTTGCATAATGCAAACAGGTTAATGCCAAAGTATTAATCAGTCGTTATTTTTCTTCTTTGTAGCAACCATAACTGCGAAAGCTGCGCCTGCTGCAACTACACCGGCAACTGCTGCTGTTGATGAACCTGTTGCAGGTGACTTTGAAGAAGTGTTCTTTTTAGCTGTAGCCTTTGTTGTTTCAGCTGCTTTTGCTACAGTAGTTTCTTCGTTGTCTTCAGAAGTTGTTGCTTTAGTTGTGGTTTTTGCATCGGCAGCCTTTGTTGTAGCTTCGGTAGTAGCTTCTGTAGTTGAAGCTGCTGTTGTTGTAGCAAATTCAACGATAGCGTTAACTACAACTTTGCCTTCGTTCCAAGCTGTGATAGCTTTCTGAGACATAAAAGTGATTACGATTGTGCCGTCAGCGTTAGTAGCCTTTGTATAGTCTGTGCCTTCAGCAAGACCGAGAGAACCAAGGTTGTCACTCCAGCTCTTAAATGTACCCTCACCTTTGTATGAGAAAGTAACTTTGCTTGCCTTAGTAGCGTCAACTGTGTAAGTTACACCCTGCTTTGTTTCACCGTTGACAGTTGTTTGAGCCTTACCCTGCTGAAGAACTGCTGCGGTAGGACTGCTTACATTGTCGGCTGCCATTGCAGGAAGAGCACTAACTGCCATCATTGATACTGCCATCATAGTGGCAACAACTAAAGAAATAATCTTTTTCATAAAAAATGCACCTCATCTTTTTATTACGAAATAAAATTTATCCGCTATTATTTAGCTCAATTATAACATTGACAAACCGTTTTGTAAAGCGTTTTTTGAAAAAATGTACATATTTTTTTAACAACGCAAGGTGTAGTGTCGTCTAATTTGCCAAAGCACAAAATATATTAACAAAATATAAATCTTTTAAATCGTGACAATATGTGTTATACTGTTTTCAACAATAATTTGTATTATAAATCGGTTAAAGGTAGTAATTATGAAAAACAAAACAATGTTAAAAACAGTCAGGCAAAATTACAGTTTGATATTTGCTCCGCTCGTGACTGCTGTTATACTTTTGATTGTTTTTGCAATAAACGGAATTTTTCCGTTTGGCAAAAGCAATGTTGAATACTATGATATGGCGCAGGGAATTATTCCTAATTTTTATCATATTTGGGATGCGTTACACACAAAAGACACATCGCTTTGGTTTAATTGGTATTCCGGTCTCGGCGTAAACGATACGGCAAATGCGTCGCTTTCCGTTTTTTGGCTCGCACTCTTGGTAATTCCTCGCAGGCTTGTCGGCAAGGCTATGGGGCTTTATGTGATTATGACTTTCAGCCTCAGTGCATTAACCGCTAATCTTTTTTTAAGAATTGAAGCTAAAACAAAACCGTTTATGTCGACTCTTTTGTCTGTTTGCTATGCGTTTTGCGGCTTTTCCGTTATGTATTATACCAATGCTTGGCAGGATACGGTGCTTTTGTTTCCGCTCTTTATGCTCGCTTGGTGCGCTCTTATGAAAAAAGGCAATGTTATACCGTATATATTGTTAACGGTTTTAAATGTGCTTTGCGGATATTATGTTTTTATCCTTTTAATGCTCTATGTTTTCTTTATGAGCTTTTTGTATCTGAATTTTGTGAGCGATAAAAAAGACGGAAAAAGAAGAAGTTTTGAACTCGGTCTTTCAACCGTGCTCGGTTTCGGTATATCTGCCGCAGTTCTTTTTCCTAAACTCAGTCAAACGCTTTCAAGCGAAAGGTTTATTTCCGAAACGGGTTTTGATTTTTCACAAATTGTAAAACAATATCTTGAAATAGCAAAAACAACGCTTTGTAAGAGCGATGATAAGTGGTCGATGCTGTTTTGCGTTTCTTTGCCGCTTGCAATAATTATTTTAGGCATTGCGAAAAACAGAGATAAAAAGAAAATCAATCTCTTTTTTACATTGAATATTTTGCTTTTGGCGGTGCTTATTATTTGCGAGGGCGCAAATGCACTTATGCACCTCGGCGATTATAAATATTTCCCTATGCGAATGGGCTATGCTTTGAGTTTTGCGTTTATTTGGGCAGCGGGATATTATTCAAAATTCCTTTCGCTTAACAAATTTGATTTTAAGGATAAAACGGGTAAAAATATTGCCACTGCGATTTTAAATATTGTCGTGTCGGTTGCACTTTTTATCCTCAGCTATCTGGTAATTAAAAAACTTGATGCAAAATTTGATTTTAAGTATTCGGTTTTATACATTCTTCCGCTTCTCGTGCTTATTTATATTGTAATTTTCAGCGGTAAAAACAGGGTATTTGATTACAAAATTTCATTTTCGCTTATTTTGGCGGAAACTATGGCGCTTACATCAATATTTATTCCTTATGCGCAAACGGATATGCTTGAAAAAGAGCACAACCCTGCATATATTTCTACTTCTCAGTCAATAAAGAAAAAACTTGATATCGACGAGTCAAAAACCGACAGAATTAAAACAATAGGCACTACTCTTAATTGCAATTACGGCACGGTTATCGGCAAGGCAACGATTGCCGACTGGACCCATTTGATTCCGGGCAACATTCAGTCATCGCTTATTTCTCTCGGCTACAGCGGCGAATACACAAGGCTTCACGACAGCGGAGGCACGGCATTTACCGACGCACTTTTGGGAGTGAAAAATGTACTTTCCGTAAAAAAAGAAAGCGAAGAATTATATACCAAACTCGGCAAGTCAAAAGGATATAATTATTACAGTTGCAATTACACATTGCCTTACGGTATCGTTGTTGACAAAAAAGTTTTAAATATAACAAACGATAATGCCGACTGGAAAAAACTTAACAACGAACTTTACACGGCAATATCCGGCGACGACGAAAATATCGTCAGTGACGCTCAGCTTAAACTTAAATCTAAAAACGGAGAAGAAGAAATATATTCGTTTAAATCAAAGCAAAACAGTGTGGCTTATTTCAGGTTGGAGGGCGCTCAGGGCGTTCGGGTTTATGTTAACGGTAAAAAGCTTGTAATTCCGTCGATTGACAGAGAAAAAGCAACAAAATATCCGGGCAGATTTAATCGGAATCTTATCTGTTTGGGTTCTTTCGGTGAAGATGAAGTTGAAATTAAGCTTGTGTTTAAAGAAGGAAAGTATGAGCAGGCAAAAGATTTCAGAAAGAACGGTCTTTCGCTCGACGAGGACGAAAACAAATATTTTTCTTGCGAAGTCGGTCTTATGAGCCTTGATAAGCTTAAAAATGTTTGCGATATGTGTAATTATAAATCAAATGCAAAAGCTGAAAATTACAGTTTAAGCGTCGATGCAAAAGCAGACGCTGAACAAAAAGTTTTGCTTTTGCCGCTTCAATATAACGGCTGTTGGAACGGCAAGGTTAACGGAAAAAGCAGTGAGGTTAAATCTGTTCTCGGCGTTTTCAGTGCGGTTGAACTCGACGAGGGAAGCAATAAAGCAGAATTGCATTTTATGCCGACGGGGCTTAAAAGCGGACTTGTTGTGAGTGCGGCGAGTATGATTGTTTTTGCACTTGTACTTTTGCTTGAAAAGAAAAATAAATTTGCCGGCAAGGTTCTGTGCAGCGGCGTATATGCGCTTTATTGTGTTTTGTTTGCGCTTGCTTTTGTTTTGATTTACGCCATACCTATATTATATTTAGTATTACATTTGCTGATAAAATAATGTTGAAAACAGTATCAATTATGATAAAATCGCAATTTTTGTTACAATTTTGTTGCAAAAAGAGGTAGCGTATGATATACTTTGCTTAACTGATACTTAATGAATAATTATATGTTTTAAACAAACAACATATTTAACGGAGGTTAGAAATGAAAGTAGTAATTCTTGCAGGCGGATACGGTACCCGTATCAGCGAAGAAAGTCAGAACAAGCCGAAGCCTATGATTGAGCTTGGCGGTTATCCTATTCTTTGGCATATTATGAAAACTTATTCTTACTACGGCTACAATGAATTTGTAATTTGTGCAGGTTATAAGCAATATGCAATCAAGGAATATTTTGCAAACTATTTTCTCCATTGCTCAGATGTTACATTTGATTTTACAGCTTCTAACAAGATGACTGTTCACAGTGAACATGCAGAGCCTTGGAAAGTAACGGTTGTTGATACCGGTCTTGACACAATGACAGGCGGCAGAGTTAAGCGTATTCAGGAATATGTGGGCGATGAGCCGTTTATGCTTACTTACGGCGACGGTGTTTCCGATGTTAATATTGACGAACTTGTTAAGTTCCATAAAGAGCACGGTCATATTGCAACGATGACTGCAGTTTCTGTTGGTCAGCGTTTCGGTTGCCTCGGTATTGAGGATGACCTTACTATTTCTTCTTTCAGAGAAAAGAGCGATATGGACGGCAGCCGTATCAATGCGGGCTTTATGGTTCTTGAACCTAAGATTTTTGATTATATCGATGGCGATTCAACAGTATTTGAAAAAGAACCTCTTGAAAAAGTTGCTTCAATGGGTGAACTTGACGCCTATATCCATAACGGTTTTTGGAAGCCTATGGACACTTTGAGAGAAAAAATGCAGCTTGAAGAAATGTGGGCAAACAAAACAGCTCCGTGGAAGGTTTGGTAAAAATAATGGATTTATCATTTTATAAAGATAAAAAGGTGCTTGTAACAGGTCATACCGGTTTTAAAGGTTCTTGGCTTTGCAAAATTCTTGCAAATGCCGGCGCAAAGGTTGTAGGTTATTCTCTTGACCCGCCTACAAATCCGAGCCTTTTTAAGCTTTCGGGTATTGAAAATGAGATTACATCTTACATTGCAGATATTCGTGACCTTGACAAGCTTAAAGAAGTATTTGAAAAGGAACAGCCGGAACTTGTTTTCCATCTCGCTGCGCAGCCTATCGTTCGTGACAGTTACAAGATGCCTGTATACACTTATGAAACAAATGTAATGGGTACTGTTAATATTTGCGAATGTGTAAGGCTTTTTGACTGCGTTAAGTCGTTTCTTAACATAACTACCGACAAGGTATATGAAAATCAGGAAACAAATGTTGCTTTCACTGAGGATATGCCTCTTGACGGTTATGACCCGTATTCAAACAGTAAGTCGTGCTCTGAACTTGTAACTCACAGCTACAAGAAGTCATTTTTTACCGACGGTCGTGTTGCCGTTTCAACTTCAAGAGCAGGCAATGTTATCGGCGGCGGTGACTTTGCTAATGACAGAATTATTCCTGACTGTGTAAGAGCAGTTGAAAACGGCGAAACTATTATTGTTCGCAACCCTAATTCAACAAGACCTTATCAGCATGTGCTTGAACCGCTCAAGATTTATCTTATGATTGTTGAGGCTCAGTATAAGAACCACGAGCTTGAGGGTTACTACAATGTAGGCCCTAATGATGAGGACTGCAGAACAACAGGCGAGCTTGTTACTCTTTTCTGCAACCTTTGGGGTGAAGGCGCAAGCTGGAAAGATGTGAGCGAAGCTAATGCTCCTCACGAAGCTAATTTCCTTCGCCTTGACACAACTAAGGTTAAGACTGTTTTCGGCTGGCAGCCTCGCTGGAGCGTTGAAGAAGCAGTTGAAAAGATTGTTGAATGGACAAAGGTATATTTTGACGGCGGAGATATCTCTGCTATTATGGATAAACAAATAAATGAATTTTTTAATTTGGAGGACTGATTAATGTTAGAGAATAAGACAGAAGAACAGGCAAAAAAAGAAATACTCGATATGGTTGCAGAATACTGCGACACATTTAAGAAGAAAGCACCATACAAAGAGGGCGACAGAATTCCTTACGCAAGCCGTGTGTTTGACAATAAGGAAATGACAAATCTTGTTGACTCGGCTCTTGAATTTTGGCTTACAGCAGGCAGATATTGTGACAAGTTTGAAAAGGACTTCGGCAAATATCTCGGCGTTAAGTATGTTTCACTTGTAAACTCAGGTTCATCTGCTAACCTTCTTGCTTTTGCAACTCTTACTTCACCTCTCCTTGGTGACAGAAGAATTAACAGAGGCGACGAAGTTATCACAGTAGCAGCAGGTTTCCCAACAACAGTTGCTCCTATGATTCAGTACGGTGCAGTTCCTGTATTTGTTGACTTAACCATTCCTCAGTATAATATTGACGCTTCTCAGCTTGAAGACGCACTCAGCGACAAAACTAAGGCTGTTATGATTGCTCACACACTCGGCAATCCTTTTGACCTTCAGGCTGTTAAAGATTTCTGTACAAAGCATAACCTTTGGCTTATTGAAGATAACTGCGACGCTCTCGGCAGTAAGTATGTTATCGACGGCGAAGAAAAGTTTACAGGTACTATCGGCGATATCGGTACATCAAGCTTCTACCCACCGCACCATATGACAATGGGTGAAGGCGGCGCTGTTTACACTAATGACCCGCTTCTTAACAAGATTGCCCGTTCAATGCGTGACTGGGGTCGTGACTGCGTATGCCCATCGGGTATGGACAACCTTTGCGGTCACCGTTTTGACAAGCAGTACGGCGAGCTTCCTCTCGGTTATGACCACAAGTATGTATATTCACACTTCGGTTTCAACCTCAAGGCAACTGAAATGCAGGCAGCGGTAGGATGCGCTCAGCTTGAAAAGTTCCCTTCATTTGTTGAAAAAAGACGCCACAATTTTGACAGACTTCATAAGGCACTTGAGGCAGTTTCAGATAAGCTTATTCTTCCTGAACCGGCTAAAAACAGTACACCTTCATGGTTTGGCTTCCTTATCACTTGCAAAGAGGGCACATCAAAGAACACTGTTGTTCAGTACTGTGAAGACCACGGCGTACAAACAAGAATGTTATTTGCAGGTAACATTGTTAAGCAGCCTGTATTTGACGAAATGAGAAAATCAGGCAAGGGTTACCGTGTAGTAGGCGACCTTGCAGTAACAGACAGTATTATGAACAATACTTTCTGGATTGGCGTATATCCGGGTATGACTGACGAAATGATTGATTATATGGCAAAAACAATCATTGAGGCTGTAAATCTTTAATTTTTAATAATTTTTTAGCACAGCTTTGCTCCTAAAATTCGGAATTTTAGGGGTAAGGCTTGCTTTTGTGAATGGAGATTTTTTTGGACTTTGATAAAATCAGTCTGATTATCTCGGCGTAAATGACATAAGGAGAACATTAATATTATGAAAATAAAAGTTTCAAACTACATTGCGCAGTTTCTTGTTGACCACGGTGTAACTGATGCTTTTTCGGTAGTTGGCGGCGGTGCAATGCACCTTAATGATGCATTCGGTCACCAAGAGGGTTTGCACACAACATACAATCATCACGAGCAGGCTTGTGCCATTGCCGCAGAAGCTTATGCAAGACTTGAAAACAAGATTGCTCTTGTTTGCGTAACATCGGGACCGGGCGGCATTAACGCACTTACAGGTGTATGCGGCGGTTGGCTTGATTCTATCCCTATGTTTATTGTTTCGGGTCAGGTAAAATATACAACTACTTCACGATATGCAAAAACTTTAAATCCTGAAATTAATCTTCGCTCACTCGGCGACCAGGAATATGATATAGTTAAGTCTGTTGAAGCTATGACTAAGTACGCAACTATGATTGAAGACCCTATGGATATTCGTTATGCTTGCGAAAAGGCTTGGCACCTTGCAACAACCGGCAGACCGGGTCCTGTTTGGCTCGATGTTCCTGTTGATATTCAGGGCACTGTTATTGAAACAGACGACCTTAAAGGTTATGACCCTGCGGATGATGACGCACTTCTTCCGCCTCATGTAGCAGACAGTGAGGTTGAGTATGTACTTGACGCTATCAAAAATGCCGAAAGACCTGTTATTTACGCAGGCGGCGGTATTCGTCTTTCAGGCGGATACGATGAATTCAGAAAAGCTATTGAAAAGCTTAATGTTCCTATCGTAACTTATTGGAACAGTGTTGACCTTATTGAAAATGACCATCCTCTTTATGTGGGTCGTGGCGGCAATATGGGCGACCGTCCGGGCAACTTTGCGGTTCAAAACTCTGACCTTGTTGTTGCAATCGGCACAAGAATTTCTATTCGCCAGGTCGGCTACGGCTATGACACTTGGGCAAGAGAAGCAAAAGTTATTATGGTTGACATCGACAAGAGCGAAATGATGAAGCATACGCTCCATGTTGATAAAGGCATTTGGGCAGACGCTAAAGATTTCCTTCAAAGTGTTAATAAACTTGCAGATGAAAAAGTGTTTACCAACCAAAAGTGGCTCGACATTTGCCAAAATTGGAAGCATAAATACCCTGTTACTCTTGACAGGCACTGGAACAACGGCGGCGAATTTGCAAATGTTTTTGCTTTTGTTAAGTATCTCAGCGACCAGCTTCCTGAAGACAGCTATACCGCTGTTTCTAACGGCGCTTGCTGCGTAGTAGGTCATCAAAATTATACTATGAAAAAGGGCACAAGATTTATCATCAACAGTGCTATTGCAAGTATGGGTTACGGTCTTCCGGCTGCTATCGGTCTTTGCGTTGCCGACGGCAGGAAAGATACTATTTGCCTTGAGGGTGACGGTTCAATAATGATGAACCTTCAGGAACTTCAAACTGTTGTTACAAACAATCTCCCTATCAAACTTTTCCTTATTAACAATCAGGGTTATCATTCTATCAGACTTACTCAGTCAAACATTTTCAGTGAGCACACAAAGGTAGGTATCGGTCCTGAATCTCACGACCTTTCATTCCCTGAATTTTCTAAAATTGCCGAAGCGTTCGGTTTCCCATATTACAGTGCTCACAATAACGACGATATGAAGAAAGTCGTTGACGAAGTGCTTGCTCAGCCGGGCTTCGCTTTTTGCGAAATCTTTACCGATACTACTCAGGTTTGGGAGCCTAAGAGCAGTGCAAGAAGGCTTGATGACGGTACAATCGTAAGCCCTCCTCTTGAGGACCTTGCTCCGTTCTTATCTCGTGAAGAACTTCGTGAAAACCTTTATATTAAACCTCTTGAGGGTGAATAAATAAAAGTAGGTTAAATTTATGCTAATTAAAATTGCAGCGTGGTGCTGGCACATAATTCGTGCAATTATGGACTGGTTTCGCAAGGTATTTACTAAAATTACAAAAATTGAAATTAAAGATGAAGTGTGGAACGGTTTTGTTCAGTTTGTAAAGTTCGGTTTAGTCGGTCTTTCAAATACAGTTATTTCCTATGCGACTTATTACATCCTTGTTCCGCTTCATGTTAATAAATATGTGGCAAGTGTTATCGGCTTTATTTTGAGCGTAGCAAATGCTTTTTATTGGAACAACAGCTATGTATTTAAGAAAGAAGACCAGGAGCAGCGCTCACCGGTTCAGGCTTTTATCAAGCTTTTCCTTTCTTATGCGGGCACAGGTTTGGTGCTTCATAACATTCTTCTTTGGTTCTTTACATCAATTTGCCATATTAACGACTATGTTGCACCGATACTCAATTTGTTAATTACAATTCCTCTCAACTTTGTGCTCAATAAATTTTGGGCGTTTCGAGCAAAGAAAAAGGAAGAAAAGCAGTAAAGTCAGGGTTTAAATTATGAAAAAAGCTATAGTTACAGGTGCTACCGGTGCAGTCGGCACTGCGCTAGTCAATAAACTTATAAGTGAGGGCGTTGAGGTTCTTGTTCTTGTTCGCAAGGGCGGACGAGTTAACAAGATTCCTGTTAACCCGCTTGTTAAAATTGCATATTGTTCGCTTGATGAAATGGCAGATTTTCAAAATGAAAATGATGAAAAATATGACGCCTTTTTCCACCTTGCTTGGGCAGGTCCTTACGGCAAGGACAGAGATAATATGTTTCTTCAAACAAATAATATTAAAAATGAACTTGAAGCGGTTAAGCTTGCAAGTCGTTTCGGCTGTGATGTGTTTGTAGGTGCAGGCAGTCAGGCTGAAAACGGCAGGCTTAAAGACGGGGAAAAAGTTTCTCCGTCATCGCCTACAAACCCTAATAACGGCTACGGTATCGCTAAACTTGCGGCAGGCAAAATGAGCAGAATTCTTTGCTCTCAGCTTGGTATCAGGCATATTTGGTGCAGAATTTTGTCCGCATACGGTCCTGGCGACGGCGCTCACACTATGGTTATGAGCACGATTATCAAATTTTTAAACGGCGAGGACTGCGACTTTACTAAGGGTGAACAGCAGTGGGACTTTCTTTATAACGGCGATATTGCAAACGCTTTTTATCTTGCTGCCGAAAAGGGCAGGGACGGTGCGATTTACACAGTCGGCTCAGGCAAAACGAGAAGCCTTAAAGATTATATTACCGATATTCGTGACATTGCGTGCCCGAGTGCAAAGTGCAATTTCGGCGCAGTCGATTATTTCCCAAATCAGGTTATGTATCTTTGCGCAGATATCGACGACTTGAAGCGTGACACAGGCTTTGAACCGAGCGTAGATTTTAAAACAGGTATTAAAAATACGGTTGAGTGGTATAAATTACAGGCGAAGTGAGGTAAGAATATGAAAAAAATCGGAATTATGATTCCATGCTATAACGAGCAGGAAAATATTGTTCAAATTTGCAATGCTGTTGTTAAGGAAATAACTGAAGAACTTCCGCAGTATGATTATGAAATTCTCATTATGGACAACTGCTCTACCGACAACACCCGTCCGCTTATCAGGCAGATTTGCAAGCAAAACCCTAAGATTAAGGCTATTTTGAACGCTAAAAACTTCGGCCAGTTCAACTCGCCTTATTACGGTATGCTTCATGTTGACGGTGACTGCGTTATTCCTATTTGTGCCGACTTCCAGGACCCGGTTGAAATGATTCCTAAATTCGTTCACGAGTGGGAAAACGGTTACAAAATAGTTTGCGCTATTAAATCTTCAAGTAAAGAGAACAAAATTATGTACTGGGCAAGAAGCTGTTACTACAAGATGATTAAAAAGATGTCATCTGTTGAGCAGATTGAGCACTTTACAGGTTTCGCTCTTTATGACAGAGCATTTATCAATGTTCTTAAAGACCTTGACGACCCAACACCTTTTATCAGAGGTATCGTTGCAGAGCTTGGATTTAAGAGAAAAGATATTGAGTTTGAACAGCCGAAGCGTAAGGCAGGCAAAACTCACAACAATTTCTATTCTCTTTATGATGCGGCAATGCTTTCGTTTACTTCTTATACAAAGATGGGTCTGAGAATAGCAACTTTTGCAGGTTTCGGAATCGGTATTTTAAGCTTTGTTATCGGTATTGTTTACCTTATTATGAAGCTTATTTGGTGGGACAGATTCCCGGGCGGTACAGCTCCTGCAATTATTTGTTCAATGTTCCTTGGCGGAATTCAGCTTTTCTTCCTCGGCTTCCTCGGCGAATATATTATGAGTATGAATGCTCGTATTATGAACCGACCTCTTGTTGTTGAAGAAGAACGAATAAATTTTAAAGATGAAAAAAATAAACTGCCAAAATCAGATGATTCAAAAGAACAGGAGGAGAATAATGTTTAAAAATTTGAATTACAACAAATTAAAAATCGAAAAAAATCGAGATTATAAATTAGGCGTGATTTTTACCGTAATACCGGTAGCTTTGTTTGCTATTGTTTTGTGTAACAAAACTATGCCTCTTGCCGAGGGATGGTACACATATTACGCTCAGCTTATTAATAATGGGCAAGTAGTATATAAAGATTTTGAGTATTTATTTATGCCTGGCTATATAACCTTTATAGCATTGTTTACCAAAATATTTGGATACTCAATTATGGCACTCAGAATTTTGGGTGTAATTTTCTTTACTATTATAGGATATCTTGCTTATCGTATATTCAACGAGTTGTTTAATCCTATTGCGGCGTGTATGGGCGCATTGGTTACAGCTTTCTACCTTCAATCTGAAATTGTACAGATATTTTACGATTATATTCGTATGATGGATATATTTGCATATCTTACAATTTTTCTTCTTATTAAAATGACAAAAAGTTTCATTGCAAATAAAAAACCTGACTTTAGAATTACTATGTTAGCAGGCTTTTCTAATGCGATGGTTTTGATGGTTAAACAGAATATAGGTCTTCTTTTTGGATTTTTTGTGCTCATCTATTTTATATTCTTATTTGTATATGAAAGCGACAAAAAAACTGTATTTTTAAATTTATTGTTTTATGGAGCAGGTGCCGCCATTGTTTTTGTTGGTTACGGTATATATTTACTTGCAAACGGAGCGTTAGGTGCTTGTTTATCACAAACTTTATTTGGTGCTGTCGGAGCTAAAGGCGGCGTAAAAACAATATTGTTTAAATGGCTTAAAGACGGAAAAGATAACTTTGCCAATGAAAAGTGGATAGTTTTAGTTGCCCTTGTTGTTTTGGTTGCATTATTTGTAATAGGAAAGAAATTTCCACAAAACAAAGATGAGAGTAAATCGCAAAAAATAGTTTTGACTGTTTTCGAAATTGTTTCGATTATCGGAATAATTGCTTTGGCAAGATTTGAAAAATTCGATTATATATTTACTAATGTTTACAAAAGTAAATCATATGGTTTTTATCTGTTCTCAACTCTTATTTTCATTGCAATGATGATAATGTATGTAGTTGATATATTCAGCAAGAAAAAACGTTTTAAAGATTTCATCGGCTTTTTCTTACTCTTTGGCGCAATTTTTACAATCGGATACGGTGTAGGTATGTCCGGCAGCCTTGCGGCAAGCCAAATAGCGCTTTCAACAGGTGTTATAATTTGTAT
Source organism: uncultured Eubacteriales bacterium (assembly GCA_900540235.1). Taxonomy (GTDB): domain Bacteria; phylum Bacillota; class Clostridia; order Oscillospirales; family Acutalibacteraceae; genus Eubacterium_R. The sequence continues at coordinate 19,758 of UQEY01000022.1, read as the reverse complement.
GCTTATTAGTTTATGTACACACAAGTACAGTTGGATTTCAATGTCGCTTGTCGGTGTATTAGCTATGTGCTTTATTATGTTCTGCAGCGCATTTAAATTTGTAACAACATATAGTTGGTGGGGACTTACAGATGAATCGATTTGGGAGTCAACACAAACCACAGATATACCTATATTTAAAGGCATAAAAATGTCGAAGACCGACAAGGAACTTTACGAAGGAATTGTTAACGATATTAAAGAAAACACTACTGAAGATGATTCAATATTCGTATTCCCTCATGCACCTATCATTTATACCGCAGCAGACAGAATGGACCCGGGTACATTTACTAAGGTTCAATGGTATGATGTTTCAACAGATGATTCTGTAAAAAAAGATATTAAAACAGTTGAAAAAGCAAAACCAAAGGTTATTGTGATTTATAATATTCCTGATTTTGCTGTCGAAGGTCATGAATCTGCTTTCAACAATAACAAAGAGTCATCAACAACAAAGATGATGAAAAATTTAAGAAAATTCTGCTTGAGAAACAATTATTACGCAGCAAATAAATATACTATAAATGATAATTGTTCGGTTACTGTTTATGTCAGAAGCGACGAAGATTTGAATTGGAACAGCGGCGGAAATGGAACAAAATCCGATCCATTTACAATAAGCAACGCTCAACAACTTGTTAATTTTGCTAAGTTAGTTAACGGAGGAGCTTCATTTAAGGGCTTAAATGTTAAATTGACAGCAAATATAGATTTATCAAATTGCAATGATTTTGAACCTATTGGTGATGAAACTAAAGACGCTTCCTTTGACGGCACATTTAACGGAAACGGTTATGCAATTAAAAATCTCACCGTTGAAAAGAGAATGCCTAAAGCTAACAAAAAGAAATCGTCAAAGAAAACTGAGAATAAAGACCAAGATTCCGACAGTAAAAAGAATATATATGATTTTGCTTTGTTTGGAACATTAAACGGCAAGATTGTAAATCTCGGAGTTGAGAATTTTGATATTAAAGGTTATTGTGTTGCCGGTTTGGTAAGACACAGCGCATCAGATGATTCTAATATAATTAATTGTTATGTAAAAGACTCTTCCATTGTAGGTCAATGCAGAGCGGGTATGATTGCCGACGATTATAATGGATTTGTTTATAATACATTGGCATATAATGTTTCGTTGTCGGCGCCTAAATCAATGGGCTTTGTATCATACAAACTTGCAAGCTATGTGGTTGAAAATTGCTATACAAATTGTAAATATTATCACGATAGAAGCGCCGAATTAGTTTCTGATAAAGAAATTAATTCAAATGACTTTACTGACGAACTCAATAAGAATGTTATTGCATACGAAAATCATTTCAAAATTTCCAGAAAGACAGTTATTGGCTTAAACAGCTGGAAAAATAAGGTAGTTGATATTATCGACGGTTAATCGGTTTAGGAGGAACAAAATGAAAAGAATATTAACTTACGGCACATTTGACCTTCTTCACTACGGACACATTCGTCTTTTAAAAAGAGCAAAGGCAATGGGAGATTATCTCATTGTCGCTCTTTCGACTGATGAATTTAATGCAGGTAAGGGCAAGAAAGCTTATCACACCTATGAAACAAGGAAAAAGATGCTTGAAGCTATCAGGTATGTTGACCTTGTAATTCCTGAGGAAAATTGGGAACAAAAGATTAATGATGTTAAAGAATATCATGTTGACACTGTTGTTATGGGCGGCGACTGGGCAGGCAGTGATAAGTTTGATTATCTTAAAGATTACTGCGAACTTGTTTTTCTTGACAGAACACCGGGTATTTCAACCACTCAAATTAAAGAAGATTTGGGTTTGCAAGACGCAATAAGCGGTGTTGACCAGCTTCCGGGAGAAGCTGAATAATGATTGATTTATCAAGGAGGAAATTATGGATAAAATAGCAGTATTAATTCCTTGCTACAACGAGGAAAAAACAATAGGCAAAGTTGTAAGAGATTTTAAAGAAGTTTTGCCTGAAGCAACAATTTATGTTTACGATAACAATTCGTCAGACAAAACAAGTGAAATAGCAAAGGCTGAGGGCGCTGTTGTAAAATATGAATATCAGCAGGGCAAGGGTAATGTTATTCGCAGAATGTTTAGGGAAATCGACGCCGAGTGCTACATTATGACCGACGGCGATGACACATATCCGGCTGAATTTGCAAGGGAAATGTGCGATAAAGTTCTTGAAAGAAATGTTGATATGGTAGTAGGCGACCGTTTGTCTTCAACATATTTTGAAGAAAACAAAAGACCTTTCCACAACTTCGGCAACTCTTTGGTTAGAGCAAGCATCAACACAATTTTTAAGTCGGACATTAAGGATATTATGACCGGCTACCGTGCATTCAGCTACAATTTTGTTAAAACATTTCCTGTTTTGTCAAAAGGTTTTGAAATTGAAACAGAAATGACAATTCACACTGTTGACAAAAATATGTTTTGCGAAAATGTTATTATCGAATATCGTGACCGTCCTGAGGGCAGCGAATCAAAGCTTAACACTTATTCCGACGGTTTCAAGGTAATCAAAACAATTATCAGATTATTTAAAAACTACAAGCCTTTTGCATTTTTCTCGCTTCTTGCGTTGCTTCTTTTTGTAATTTCGGCTGCTTTCTTCATTCCGGTGCTTGTTAACTTTTTCCACACGGGAACAGTTGAAAAAATTCCTACTGTTATTGTTTGCGGCATTACAATGCTTGCAGCTATTATCAGTTTCTTCTCGGGTCTTGTGCTTGACACCATTAAGCAAAAGAACAGACAGGACTTTGAACTTAGCTTACATCAATCCAGTGACAGATATAAGGACTTGCAAAATAAATGATTAAAAAGTTATTTAATAAATACAAAGAAATAATCAACTATATATTTTTCGGCGTGCTGGCTACGGTTGTTAACTTAGTCAGCTTCAAAATATTTGATTTAATATTAGGCGCTAAGCTTTATTTAATTACAAATGTTATCAGTTGGATAATTACCGTAATTTTTGCTTATGTTACAAATAAGCTTTGGGTATTTGAATCAAAAAGCTGGAAAAAGGATGTTGTTATTAAAGAACTTATAGGCTTTTTCGGTGCAAGGCTTTTCATTCTCGGCGTGGAAGAACTCGGTTTGTGGGTGACAATTACACTTTGCCATATGGGTCAAATGGGTTGGCAAGTTTTCGGACTCAATATTGACGGCAATATGGTTGCAAAAGTTATAATGCAGATTGTAGTTGTTATACTCAACTATATTTTCAGTAAATTTATTATTTTTACAAAAAAAGACTCAAAGAAAAACGGAGAGTAATAATGAAGTCAAAACTTACAAGGCAAAGCAATGTTGAAATATTGCGTATTTTGGCATGCTTTATTGTAATAAGCGTTCATATTAAGTTGGGAATGACAAGAGATGACGGTACAATAGATTTGGGAAGAACCCTTATTTCTTGTTTAGTTGCTGACGGTGTTGGTGTTTTTTGGATGATAAGCGGCTTCTTTATTTCAAGACCGATTAAGTCGTATTCAAAACATTTAACTAAATCATTTAAAACGATTTTACTGCCGGCATTGATTTATTCGGCATTTCTGATGTTCTATAACAAATATGCCAACGGAGTTTCGACTGCGGAAATTATTGATTCATTAAAATTCAATGTATCTCATTTAAGAGAATATATGTATGCATCATCGCATTTGTGGTACATCATTATATATACTTTCATAATTTTACTTCAACCGTTAATAGTACAGGCAATAAACTATTTGGATGAACACCCGAGGGGATGGAATGTGTTTATTCCCGTTGTGTTTGCATTGTTCGTATGGAATGATTTCACGAACAATGAATTATTTGAATTTTCGCATCATACAATAAATGCACTTGTTCCGGCAATATCTATTATTTTTATAGGTCATTGGTTATACAAGTACATATTGCCGATGATAAATATCAAAACATCATTTGTTTGCTTGATTATTTTTGTAGCAGCAATTATCTTGAGAACTTATTGTTTTGCGTACGCGTTTAAAAAGTCAGGCAGCATTGAGTTGCTTTATTGGTATACATCATTAGGCGTAGTTTGTGAAGCAAGTTTGTCGTTGTTTGTTATTTCGGTATTTGAAAAATGCAAAAGTGTACCGATTAATTTTATTGCGTCGCTTACATATAGAATTTATTTAGTTCATATGTTTGTTGTGGTAAAACTGCGTGATTTTGATTTTGGAACGCGGCTTGGAAATATGTTGGAAAAAGCATTTAGTTCAACTTCACTTGTTTTTGAACTGGCATATACTTTTATTTTTGCATTAGCGGTTTTTGTTATTTCAGCATTGATTTCGATTATTTGGTCAGAAATTGCAAAATTGTTTTACAAAATACTTGAAATTGTACACAAAAAGAAAGAAGTGTAATTTTTATTATGAAAAATAAACTATCAAAGCATAAAATCTTTGCTGATATTATATTTGCATTTTGTTCTGCATTTGGTGTATGCATAGATTTTAATGCCGAACAAATTTCAAATACATATAGTGGTACTTTTGCAGGTTTAAGTATGTTTTTTAAACGCTTTTCCTCAGCGCTCAGCGGAAAAGAAATAATGTTTACTGTTGTTACCGCTTTTTTTGCTTTTTTATATTGCTATCTTGATAAGAAAATTGTAAATAAAGATGTAATACTTGTTAGATTATGGTCTGTAATTCTTTCGATTACTCAGGTTATAGGTTTTAGTTTCTATTATACCGGCGGCTGGTCGCTTGCATTTAGTGATGGATTTCAAATTTTTAAAACCGTCATAATGCTCATAGGCTTCTACTTTATTTATTTTTATGTAATTCATTTGCTGTATTATGTGGTTAATAATTCATCTTTCAAGAAACCTAACGGAAAAGTAAGTTACTTTTTGTTTGAAAAAAAGCCGGTACTTATAATCACTCTTTTAATGATTATTGAAAGAATTCCGATAATATTGTCGTCATATCCTGTAAGATTGATATATGATAATTGCTGGGAAATTGATGAATATAAATTTAATTGGCTCAATGACCATCATACAGTTTTTCACACTTTAGTTATCAACTGGTTCGGTCAGCTTGGTGAAAAACTCGGAAATCAGGGCACGGGCTTTTTTATTTACCTTGTTTTGCAGTTAATATTCACTTCATTAATTGTAGGATATTGTTTTGAAATTATGCATAAACTTCAAACTCCGATTTGGTCAAGATGGTTTATGTTTCTTCTGTTTTTTGCAACTTCATATTGCCTATCATACAGTTCATTTATGGAAAAAGATATACCGTTTAGCTACTGCGCACTTCTCATTGTGGCTGAAATGATATTGTGTGTTGTTGATTATAAAAAGTTTTTTGCAAGCAAGAAAGATATTATAATCAGTATATTTGCAATCACGATATTTTGTTTAGTCAGAAAAAACGGTTTATATATCACAGGTGTTCTTCTTTTAATAATTGTCGGTTTCTTTATTGTAAAATGCATAAAAGAAAAGAAATTGTGCGTTAAGAATTTTGCAAAAACCGTTGCGATTTTTCTGATTCCGATTGTGTTAATGTCAAGTTTTAACAACGTATTCATTAAAGCGTATGATATGTCAACCGGTGATACAAAAGAAACTTTATCGCTTTTGTTTATGCAAACAGCCAGATATGCAGCTGAGCACGACAAAGAAGTTACTGACGAGGAACGAGAAATAATTGATTCTGTGCTTAACTATGAGAAAATTAAATATGATTATTCAATACCGACTGATATTAATGCTTCTCCGTATAAGGATAATACTTGCTATGCAGACTATATAAAAAATACTTACAGAGGCGATGATTCGAAACTTCCTCAGTATTTTAAAACTTGGTTTAGTATGTTTCTTAAACACCCTGAAACATATATTCAAGCTACTTGGGCTATGGGTTACTCAATAGCTTCTTATGATAATTTTAGTTATTCTACTGCATATTCTCCTGAAAGTTATGTCGCTGATTATAACGACCCTGAAAATGCAGAAGCTAAAATGAATGAAATTAAGCAATATACCGAACCCGAATGGACTGCTTCAACTAAAGCTATGGCAGAGGAATTATTTGTCTTTATGTCAAAATTCCCGGGTTTAAATTTGCTTAACGATTATACAACATACACTGTGTTGTCTGCGATTTTCTTGTTGTTTATTTTTAACGATTTGAAAAACAAAAAGTATAACAAGGCAAGATTTATTTTGCCGTTATTGTTAGTTTTGTTTAGTATAGTTATAAACATTCTCGGTCCTTGTATGATTCCAAGGTACTTCTTCCCGGCAATGTTCTCAATACCGCTTATTTACGGTGCGTATTCATCAAATGCAGTTAAAAAGTTAACAGTGCAAAAATAAAAATATCCCCGATGAAAAACAATTTCATCGGGGATATTACTGTTATATTTATTTATATATGGTCTTTATATGTTTCGGCGGTGATTATGCCGTCTTTTACATTAAGTTTGCAGATACGGGCGTTTCTTCTGTCGCCGTCAAGTCCATCGTTCTCAATGTCCCTTGCGTGGTAAATTGCGTACCACTGACCTTTATATTTTATCATTGAGTGATGACCTGTGCCCTCCTCAAACTCGTTCGCTTTCATAACCGGATGGTAAGTGTTTGCGTCCGGGTACTTTTCAAACTTAATTTTTGTAAGGTCGGTTTCGTCTGTCTTTGCCCTTGCGTAGCCGATGTAGTAGGTCGGTTGCTGGTAGCAGTTGCCTGAATACATAAGGTACTGCCAGTCGCCCTCTTTAAAGTAAAATGCACCCTCAATCGTGTGCCAATTCTCGCCCTTTTTATACCTGTCACGCATAAAAATGTCTTCGTCAAGTGTAGGGGTGAGCATAGTGACCGGCTTGCCCTCAACTTCTGTTGGAGTTATGAGCCTGTCGCAAACGATATATGTGCCCGGTCGCTCGCCCTCAAAAGTGTTGGTTGAGTAGAAAATGAACATACCGTTCTCGTTTTTTACAACATGAGAGTCAATAGAAAACGGATGAAGAAGCTGCTTGGCATTTTCAAAAGGACCGAGTGGACTTTTTGAGCTTGAAACATGCATGGCTTGGTGATGACCGCCCTTGTCAGGCTCGTCGTCGAAAAATTCAAATGAGCAGTACATATAATATGTGCCGTCAACTTCAATAACGCTCGGTGCCCAAAAGTCGTGAACATCTTTGCCCTCATAAGTGAAAACTCTGCCGTAAAAGTTCCACTTTCCGAAAAGATCGTCGGCATAGTAAGCGTAAATTCCGTCGCTTCCCGTTGTGTAAATGTAAAATTTTCCGTTTGTTTCAAAAATGAACGGGTCGGCTTGACCGATATAATTTTCTTTATCTATTTCAAGTAAATGCATAATGGTTCTCCTATAAATTAATAGGTTAATTTTACTATATAGTGCATTTGATTTCAATAGTTAATCGGCATTTTTGCAAATATAATACCATTTGCAATCATTACAAACAATGCTCGGCTTAGGAGTTGCGCCCTTTTGCATAAGTTCTTTAACTTTAGCGTCGTATTTTTTTGCTTTTTCTTCGTCTTTGCATTTGCCGTTTATGTTATTTGGGCAGTGGTTGCACACTTCGTCGCAGTGCTCAACAAAAGTTACTTCTTCTTTTTTGTAACTGTCTTTGATTTTCTGCATATTTGTGCAAAAATCATCGCTGTAGCCTTTGCCCTCAAACCTCGGCAGGCACAATGCGTGGTGATATCTGAGCTCCATTATTTTACAAATCTTTTAAGTCTGTTTGTAAGGATAGCTGCGATAACGATTTTAACTGCGTCAGGAATAAGGAAAGGAGTTACGCACCAACCGAGAATGGTTGCGAGTGAGGCAGGGTCGTTGTTTTTGTTATAAACAACCGAAAACCAAGCTGTGCCGAATGCGTAGCAAACAAGGATGCCGATTACCATTGAAATGATGAGCGGTACAAGTTTGCCCTTAAATTTGTCTGATGTAAAGCCGACGATAAGAGCAGTGAAAATAAAGCCGATAATGTAGCCGCCGGTTGAACCCAAAATGACTGACATACCGCCTGTGAAACCTGCAAATACAGGAACGCCGATAGCTCCCAAAACGATAAACACGAGTGTTGCAAGCGTGCCTCTTTTAAGTCCCAAAAGACCTGCAACTAAGCATACGCCCATAGTTTGAAGCGTGATAGGAACGGTGAGCGGAATTTGTATCCAAGAGCAAATTGCAATAAGTGCCGCCGATACGCCTATGTAAACTATTGAGAGTATCTTGTTTCTGTTTTTAGTGTTTGTTTCTGTTTTTGTTACTTGTTCTTCCATAGTTTTTACCTTTCATAAATAAATTTCTTATAGATTATGGCACTTCACATCTTCAATGTCAACTAAAATATTAAAATAGGTTTACAATAAACTCGTTTCTATTATTTTTGTTTACAAAAATTAGGAGAAAAAGCTATTGATTAGTTTAAAAAACTATTGTATAATAATTAGGTATTTAGAAAAAGGGGGATTACTGATTATGAGTAATTGTACTAACGCAATTTGCGGTGATTGGCTCAACGGCAAAACTGTTATCGTAACAGGCGCATCAGGCGGTATGGGTGCAGGCATCGCAGCTACACTTATTAAAAAGCATAACTGCCGTGTAGTAGGTGTTGCAAGAAACGAAGCTAAAATGCTTAAATTTATTGAAGAACTCGGTCCTATGTATAAAGACCAGTTTTCTTACAAACTTTTTGATGTATCATCAAAAGAAGCTTGGGAAAACTTTGCAAAAGAACTTGAGGAGGAAGGTATCGTTCCTTCGGTTCTTGTTAACAATGCAGGTATTCTTCCTAAGTTCAAGAGATTTGACAGATATTCATATGAAGAAATTGAAAGAGCAATGAACATCAATTTCTATTCTTGCGTTTACGGTGTAAAGACATTTTTACCTGTTCTCCTTACTCAGGATGACCCCGGTATCATCAATGTCGATTCATCTGCCGCTCTTATGACTTTGGCAGGCACATCAATGTACAGCTCATCTAAGGCTGCACTCAAGGGCTTTACCGAAGCACTCAGAGTTGAGTTCAGGGGCAAGTGCTATGTTGGTCTTGTTTGCCCGGGCTTTACTAAGACCGATATTTTCCGTGACCAGTCTAATTCAGGCGGCAAGGGTCAAAAGGTTATGGATATGATTTCTACCGATTGCGACCTTATGGTTAAGATGATTATGTTCGGTATCGAGCATAAGAGACCTATGATGGTTCACGGTCTTGACGCTCACGCAATGTCAGTATTTAACAGACTTCTTCCTGTTGCAGGTTCAGAGCTTTTCTCTGCAATTATGAAGATGGCTGATATTGACCTTTTCAACGAAGTATTCAAAGACTAAGTTTAATTCTTAAAAGGGTAGAAGTATCAATGGCGATACTTCCGCCCTTTTATGCTTTAAATATCTTTTTTGGAGGTAAGTATGGAAGATATTACAAAGAAAAAATATATGTCGTTTAAGGAAATTGCGGCATATTCACTCGGTTTGTTCGGCTTTCAGGCAATAGTCGGACTTCTCAACTCTTATCAGGCAGAATTTGACGGTTCAATTTTGGGTGCAGATGTCACCGTAGTCGCAATTCTTATCTTGGTAGCAAAGATAGTTTCCGCAGTTGCCGACCCTGTTGTCGGAAATCTTGTTGACCGCTCAAAAAGTAAGCTTGGCAAGTTTAAGTCGATGATTCTTTATTCAATAGCTCCGCTTCTTGTTTTTACTGCGGTAGTTTTTGTTAAAGTTCCGTTCAAGGGTGCAGGTCTTTATGTTTGGATATTTATTACATATCTTATTTGGAGCATAGCAATGACAATGGGCGATGTTCCGTCGCAGGGTATCGCTTCGGTATTGACCCCAAACCCGACAGAGCGTACAAATGTTGTTTCTATTTCAAACACATTTAAGCAGGTTGGTTTTTCCGCTTGCGTAGTTATCGTGCCAATCGTTTGCCTTATCATTCCGAACGGTTCAAAGGTATTTGTTAAAAGCGGCGAAACCGATACTCCTATGATTAGCAGTGAGTATTTCTTTACAGCTCTTTTAACAGCAATTTTCGGTTGCGTTCTTTTCGCTCTTATTCCTATTATTAATAAGGAAAGAGTAACAAACACAACAAATGAAAAAACCACATTTAAGGATATGGTATTTGCACTTAAAAATAATAAGCCGTTTATGCTTGTTATCATTTCTTATTTCCTCGGCTTCGGCAGGCAGATGGCAATGGGTATTCAGGTTCAGGCAGCTACAGTTATTTTGGGCAGCCAAAACCTTGTTGCCGTTCTCGGTATCGTTACAGCCGTTGGTTCAATGATAAGTATGGCGCTTTGTCCGCTGCTTATCAAAAAGCTTAACGAAAGAAATGCTTACATTCTTTTGTCTGTTTACGGCTTTGCGGCTTCGATTTTCTCATTTATTATCGGTCATTTCTGGTTCCAGTCGCCAAAGAATATGGTGCTTACCGTTCTTTTCTATGCGTCACTTTTCCTTATCGGCTTGCAGTTCGGTGCAGTAACACTTATGCCGATGATTATGACAGCCGACACGGTAGACTATTACGAGCACGAAACCGGCAAAAGAATGGAGGGTGCTTGCTACTCTATCCTCACTCTTACAATTAAGGTTTGCCTCGCTCTCGGTACGGCAGTAGGTCTTATCTTCGTTCAAAAGTCAGGCTACTACGCTTCTCTTTCGGCAGGTTCGTTTACAAATAAAACAAAAGATATTATCTTCTTCGCATACACCGCTTTGCCGGGTGTGCTTGCGCTTCTTTCAATTATCCCGATGTTCAAATACGATATCGTCGGCGATAAAAAAGCAAAGATTTCAGCAGATTTAGCCGCAAGAAGAAAGTAAATATGATTACGAAAAAGAGCTTAGATTGATTTCTAAGCTCTTTATTGTTGACATTATATCAATATACTGATATAATATGCATATAATAAAGATAGGAGTTGATTTTATGCCATCAATCAGACCGAGTGCAGATTTGAGAAACAATTACAATGAGATATCTAATTTTTGCCATAAATACAGCGAGCCGATATTTATAACCAAAAACGGCAAAGGTGATTTAGCGGTTATGAGCATTGAAGCGTATGAGGCTTTGTGTGGCAAATTTGAACTCTACAGTTTGCTTGAACAAGGGTTAAACGATGTTCAAAACGGCAATGTTAAAGACTTGTCAAGCGTTATGAAAGATGTCAAAGCGGGTATCAAAAATGTATAAAATTGAAGTTACAAGTTTGGCACAAAATGATTTAAAACAAGCAGTATATTATATAGCAAATGAACTTAAAAACCCAATTTCCGCAATGACTTTGGCAGATGAATTTGAAAAGGAGGCGTTAAGCCTTGCCAAAATGCCGAATAGGTTTAAAGTAGTTGATGACGAATTTCTCGCTTCAAAATCAATACGATTTTTCATCGTAAAAAATTATTTGGCTTTCTATATAGTAAACGAAGAAACAAAAACAGTTTCAATCATCAGATTTCTTTACGCTAAAAGGAATTGGAACGACATATTGAAAATAAATGAAGAAGAGCTTAGAAATTAATCTAAGCTCTTTTTTGATATATTATTTCTTCTTGCCGGTGTTAATCACAAATTGATTGTTGCAATAAGGGCAGGTGACGCTGATTTTACCTTTATGTTTCGGCAGGCGGAGAACTTTTTTGCATTTTTTGCATTTTACAAATTTATGAGTTTTTCTCTGTTTAAATTTCTGATTTTGAAATTTGAAGTATCCCGTAATTTTATGCCAAAATTTGAGCCACTTTGCGTTTTCTGCCCGTCTTTCATCAATGTTTTTTGAAAATACACGGAAAACGGCAAAAACAAGAAGCACAATTCCCATAAGGCTTACGGCATAATAGGAAATTTTTGAAAATCTGTAAAGAATATTTGCAATCAAAATTATTATAAAATAAAAAATAATGAGCGCATTCATAAGTTGGTCGATGCCGTACCTGCCAACCATAAATTGCTGAAATTTGTATCCTTGTTTTCTAAACCATTCTTTCATATCTGTCACCTTTACTGTGCGTATGCATTGCCGTCGGCAGAGCCGAAGTAGTTTGACGCATCATTACTTTGCGTGGAATCATCATAGCTGTAGTCGCCGCTGTTTCCAAAGTCCTGCGATTGGCTCGAAGAACTGAAATGCGGGGTGTAGTAGTAAGTTCTGTGAGAATAAAACAGACTGCCGATAAGCGAAACAACAAGCCTGATTATAATAATGATAAAAATAATTCTCAGTATCCTGCCAATGCAACTCCTGTGCTTAACGGTGTAAGTTTTGCCGTTTTGCTTATTCGCACCGTAACTGTAAGTATATGTGCCGCTGTTTGAAGCGGTTGCATTGCCAAAATCAAAAAAGCTTGAAAACGGGTCTTTTTTAATCGGGTTGATACCGTTTGTAATGTCGCTGTATGCCTGATGATAAGTCATATTGTCAGGCTCTTTTGCGTAAGCGGTTCTGATGTGGTCCTGCGCAATGTTCCACTTGCCGATTGAAGCATTTGCCACGGCGGAAAGGTAGTACCACCTTGCATTTCTGTCCTCAATAGTGTTAAGCAAATTGATAGCCTGAACATATTGACCCGAATTGATAAACTGAGCAACCGAGTTTAAATAGTCAGGCGCAGAATTTGCACTGCTTTTTGCACCTTGGTTAAACGGATTATGATATTCACTTTGGTTTGCCGTGCCGTTTTTTATTTGGTCATACGCCGCATTGATTTGCGACATTTTCTCCTCGGCATTTTTGTCGTTTGGGTTAAGGTCGGGGTGGTATTTTTTTGCAAGCTTTTTGTACGCTTTTGTACATTCCTCAACGCTTGCACCGTCCGGCACGCCCAAAACTTTATATGGGTTAGTAATCATTTTCGTTCCTCTGATGTTATTTTATCAAATGTTAACATCAAATTTTTAAGCCGTTATTAACAAATAAAGTATAAGGCATAAACATTAGTTTAACAGCAGTTTAAACATTTGTATTGAAATTTTTAATTATATTTGGTACTATATTATAGTAATTAATTAAATGATATGGAGGGTTTAAGCAATGTTTCCTATTTTGCTTACGCTGGGTGAAAATATTGACAGAGTTTTTTCATCCTTTGACTTGTGGGTGTTCCACTTCTTCGGTTCAATGCAATGTACTTTTCTTACATATGTTGCAAAGTTCTTTACATCTTTCGGCGACGAAAAGTTTGTAATTCCGCTCATCCTTGTGGGTGTGGTTCTCTGTTTCTTTAAAAAGACGAGAAAGTACGGCTTTTCACTCATTTTTGCGATTGTTATCGGTACGCTTGTTACCAACTTGGCAGTTAAGCCTATGGCTTTGAGAGTTCGTCCGTACAACACTCTTCAGGGCAATGCCGATTATTGGTCTTGGTATATCGGTGCGGGTGCTCTAAGCGAAAGCGATTATTCTTTCCCATCCGGTCATACCACTGCCGCATTTGAAATTGCAACTTCAATGTTCCTCTGCTTCAAGAGTGACAAAAAGAAAATTGCTTACCTTTTCCCGCTGATTGCGATTTGCACAATGGGCAGCCGTGTTTACCTTATGGTTCACTACGCAACAGATGTGCTTGCCGGTCTTATTGTCGGTATTTTTGCAGGCGTGCTCGGTTATTTTATTGCCAAGTTTATTGTTAAATTCATTTTTGAAAAAACAAAGCTTGATAATATCGACGCAGGTAAACTTTTCAAAAACCTCAATGAAAAGACAAACGGCAAAATCGGTCCTGCCGTTATCGTTCTTGCAGTTGTTTGCGTTTTCCTTTATTCTTTCATTCCGGGTCTTACCGAGGGCGGAAGCGATGCAGTAAGATGCGCTTATAATGAAGAATACGATTGCTACAACGAAGCAAGAGTTGATGATAAAGATTATCCGCCGATTGACGGAAAGAATTATTGCAAAATTCACTGGAAACAATTAAGCGGTGAACAGAAGTAAGTTTAGGGGCTAACACTGTTAGCCAGACAAATTATAATTTTTATAATAAAAAGGGAGAGCTGATTTGCTCTCCCTTAATTATTTGTATTAAGATTATCTCTTGTTGTTATCTCTTCTGTGGTAGTTGTCACGGCGTGGCTTTCTCGGAGCTTCGTCAATGTCATTTTCAGGTGTCATACCCTCAAGCTCGATTAACGCATCTCTCCTTGAAAGATTAATTCTGCCCTGGTCGTCAATTTCAATGCACTTAACGATTACCGAATCGCCGACATTAACAACATCTTCAACCTTTTCCGTTCTCTTAACATCAAGGCGGGAAATGTGAACAAGACCCTCTTTGCCCGGAGCAATTTCAACAAATGCGCCGAAGTTCATAATTCTTGTTACAACACCGTTGTAGAACGAACCAACCTCAGGGTCGGTAGCAATAAGCTTAACGATTTCAACAGCGCCCTGGCACTTTTCTGCGTCAACACCGCTGATGAATACTCTGCCGTCTTCTTCAATGTTAATCTTAACATCGTATTCTGCCTGAATTTCCTGAATTACCTTGCCGCCCTTGCCGATAACATCGCCAATCTTGTCAGGGTTGATAGAAAGAGTGTACATCTTTGGAGCGTACTTTGAAAGTTCTTTTCTTGGTTCGCTGATGCAAGGAAGCATAATTTCATCAAGGATATAATTTCTTGCCTTGTGAGTTTTAGCAAAAGCTTCCTTAATAATTTCAGGAGTAAGACCGTGTACTTTAAGGTCCATCTGAATAGCTGTGATACCGTTCTTAGTACCTGCAACCTTAAAGTCCATATCGCCGTAGAAGTCTTCAAGACCTTGGATATCAACCATAGTCATAAAGTCGCCGTATACGCCCTCGTCACCTGTGATAAGACCGCAGCTGATACCTGCAACAGGAGCCTTGATAGGAACGCCTGCAGCCATAAGTGAAAGAGTAGAACCGCAGATTGAACCCTGAGAAGTTGAACCGTTTGAAGAAAGAACTTCAGACACAACTCTGATAGCATACGGGAACTCGTCAACTGATGGGATAACAGGAAGAAGCGCCTTTTCTGCAAGAGCACCGTGACCGATTTCTCTTCTGCCAGGTCCTCTTGACGGCTTTGTTTCGCCAACTGAATATGACGGGAAGTTGTAGTGGTGGATATATCTCTTTTCTGTCTGCTCGTCAAGACCGTCAAGAAGCTGAACATCCGACATAGGACCGAGAGTAGTTACTGAAAGTACCTGAGTTTGACCTCTTGTGAAAAGACCTGAGCCGTGAGCTCTTGCAAGAAGGTCAACTTCAGCGTTAAGAGGACGAATTTCATCAATGCCTCTGCCGTCAACTCTCTTGTGCTCATCTTTAAGCCAAGCACGAACAACATGCTTTTGAACGAGATACATAATTTCTTCAATTTTGCCCTCGTTGCCCTCAAACTTTTCGTCAAACTTCTCGTGAACTGCATTATAAATAGGAAGAAGTGCTTCGTCACGAACGAGCTTGTCATCTGTGTCAAGCGCCTTTTTAACATCTTCAATGCAGAAATCTTCAATTTCTTTCATGATTTCAGGGTCAGGGTCAGATGATTCATATTCAAACTTAGGTTTGCCGACTTCGTCAACAATGCCTTGAATGAACTTGACAATCTTCTTGTTTTCTTCGTGACCTGCCATAATAGCATTGAACATTGTGTCATCATCAATTTCATTACCGCCTGCTTCAATCATAGCGATAAGGTCGGCAGTTGAAGCAACAGTAAGGTTAAGGTCAGTCTTAGCTCTCTGCTCAAGGGTAGGGTTGATAACGATTTCACCGTCAACAATACCTACATTAACAGAAGAAATAGGGCCGTCCCAAGGAACATCGGAAATAGCGATTGCAGCAGAAACACCGATAGCTGCAGTAATTTCAGGTGAACAGTCAGGGTCAACAGACATAACTGTTGCCACTACCGAACAGTCGTTTCTTAAATCTTTTGGGAAAAGCGGACGGATAGGACGGTCAATGCAACGAGAAGTGAGTATAGCCTTTTCGCCTGCTCTGCCTTCACGGCGGAGGAATGAACCCGGAATCTTACCTACAGCATACATCTTTTCTTCATAGTCAACTGAAAGCGGGAAGAAGTCAACGCCCTCTCTCGGCTTAGCAGATGCGGTTACTGTACAAAGAACTTCTGTTTCGCCGTAGCGAGCCATAATTGAAGCGTTTGCAAGACCTGCCATTTTGCCGGTTTCAAGTGTAAGCTTTCTGTCTGCAAGCTCGGTTTCCCAAACTTTAAAATTCTTGAAAAACATTTTTTTACCTCATTTCTTTCTCAATTAATTTATTTAATCAAGGAGGTGCAGTAGTAATAGTAATAACCCCAACACACAATATTTTGTGTACTCGGCTTACTACTATTTCAGCAGCCTCCTAAATTATAAAAGTAAACAAGGCAAGCAGTGGTATCCCATTGCTTGCCTAAGTGACAAATTACTTGTCGAGAGTATCACGGATGCCAAGCTTTTTGATAAGAGCACGGTATCTTTCGATATCCTTATTGTAAAGGTATACAAGAAGGTTTCTTCTGTGACCTACCATCTTTAAAAGACCTCTTCTTGAGTGGTGGTCCTTCTTGTGAACTTTAAGATGCTCTGTAAGCTCGTTGATTCTTGTTGTAAGAACTGCAACCTGAACTTCAGGTGAACCTGTGTCACCTTCGTGTGTAGCATACTCTTTGATGATTGCTTGCTTTTCAGCCTGTGTCATAATTTTCACCTCATTTAAAATATTACTTTACGAAAAACACAGTAGCGGGCAGGTGAACACTGCATTCGCAGTCAAACCCCGAAACCGAGTAATTCGTTTAAAGCGTAGTAATTATACCATATATAAATTAAAAAGTAAAGTGAAATTTTTTTGTTTTTAGACCGGTGCGCCAGTAAACTGCGTTTGCCTGTTTAACTGTTTGCTTTTTCCATATTCCTGACCTGTGTCGGAGTTTGGTTAAAGATTGATTTAAACTCGTTTGTAAAATGGTATGGGGAGCTGAAACAAAGAAGCTCGGAAATTTTATTTATCGGCATAGATGTTTGAACAAGAAGCCGATACCCCTCCTCCATTTTCTTTTTGATTATATATTGTTTTGGCGAAATGCCAAGCTCTTTTGAAAAAATTTGATGGAGCCTGCGTGTGGAAATGTTAAAAAATGCCGACACGGTATCGACCGTTATTTTTGAAAAAATTTTTTGAGTGATAAACGAGCAGATATCGTCAATTTGCTTGTTGTGTGCCTCATTAAAATTAATAATTTTTTCAATATTTTCCCTTTTGCAAACGGTATAGTAATAGGCAAGAAAAAATAAACAACATAATCTTGATTATATCCGCTTTGACCCACCGCAAGCATTTTTGAAAAATACCGTTCTTCTTCCTCTTTTGATTTTAAAGAATAAATTTTGTTTAAAACGAAATCGCAACTGCCGGCAAAAGTGAAATTGCACCAGCGGTAGCCGAGAATTTGCGAGGTAGATTTATATTTTATAATGTCGTGGAAGTTTAAAAAAATGTAATCGTTTTCAAAAAGCTCAAATTCGCCGCATTTTGTATAGATTTTACAACTGCCGGTTGTTATGCGTATGAAAGCAACGGTTGTTAACGGATACATTTTTAATTCTTCTTCTTCATTTAAATGAAGATAAGTGTTGTCAACAAGAATTTTAAAGGCTCGACCTTTATACTTCAATAGTTGCGAATGAGCGCCAACTTAAAATTCAGCAAATGCCGTTTTATGCTTTTATCCATTACGGACCGAATACTTTTACGGGTCGTGAGTGGGGCAAGGGCAGTGCGTCTGTATTTAACCCGAAAGACCAAAACACTGACGAGTGGTGCAAAGCGATTAAAAGCGCAGGAATGAAAGGCGTTGTTTTGACCTGCAAGCACCACGACGGCTTTTGCCTTTGGCAGACTGAAACAACAGATTATTTGCGACAGTTTAACTCTTAAAATAATTAAATCACGCAAAGAAACATATATTGACAAAATTGAAGTGTGTAAAACCGGTGGGTATAGGTTATAGATTATAATAGGTTGACGGCTACGCCACATTATAATTATAGCCTTCCCCTCAAGGGGAAGGCTATAAACTATAATTTATTTTGCCATTGTTTTGCCGAGTTCTTCGCACTTTGCAAGTGCTTCGTCGTCGGGTGCGTCGTTGCAGATGATACTGTCAAAAGCGAGGTTTGCGCCGAAGTTTTTGCAGTCATCCTCCCAAGTATTCATCCATTCGCCGCCGCCCCAGCCGTAAGAGCCGAAAAGGGCAATATTTTTGCCTTTGAGTTTCGGTTTGCACTGTTCAAACATAGGCTCAAATTCCATATCTTCAAGTTGTTCGCAACCCATTGACGGGCAGCCGAATGCGATAAAGTCGAATTCGTCAACTTTGTCTGCGCCAAATTCACTTGCGGTGAAAAGCTCGGCATCTGCTCCGCTTTCTTTTGCCGAGTCAAAAATTTTGTCTGCCATAGCGGCTGTATTTCCTGTGCCGCTCCAATATACTATTGCTGATTTTGCCATTGTTTTTTCCTTTCAAATGAATATTTTTGTTACGCAGCAACTGTGAGTTTTGATATACTGCGCCCCTCAAGCCACAATTTTTGATAGATTTTTTTGCATTTGTCATATTTTGCAAATGTTTTTACTGCTTCACATTCGTTGCAATACACTTTCCAGCAACCGCTGCAAATGCTGTTTTTGCCCGCATTTTCAATAAAGCCGACAACATCACCGAGCGGATAACCGAGAAAAATACCTATTTCGTGGGGAAACTGTTCGCTCTCTTTAAGGCGTGATTTAAGCCTTTTAATGCAGTAGTCTGCGTCAACGCTTTTATAGCCGAATTGCTTCAAAAAGGCAAAAACATTTTCTTTGTTTAAATCATTTTGAAGTTTAGCCTTTCTGTAAGCGTAAACAAGAACCGTTTTTTTACATTTTTTCAAGATTAAAAGCTCCAACCCTTTGTTTTTGAACATCGAGTTTAGGGCGGAGATTGAACTTTCAAGCTCAATAATGTTATCACACGGTATGTTTATTAAATTAGCCGTTTTGATTGAAGCCAAAGTCGGCGAACAATGACCTATTAAGTATTCTTCTATCATATTGTTTAGTTATTCCCATTCGGCTCTAATTCATCACTGTGCTTTGAAACAAAACTTTTTATCGCATCAAATGTGGTTTTTGAAACAACATGTTCGATTTTGCACGCATCTCTCGTTGCAACATCTTTCGGTACACCGAGTTTGCGGAAAAATTCAGAAAACATCAAATGCTTTTCATAAACCGTTTGAGCAATTTCCAAGCCCGTTTCGGTAAGTTTTATTTCGTGATTGTCGGAAATTGTGATATATTTGTTTTGTCTGAGGTTTTTCATTGCGATTGATACACTCGCTTTTGAAAGCTCAAGGTGATTTGCAATGTCAACGCTTCTTACATATCCGTTTTTTTCCTCCAAAACGAGTATAGATTCCAAATAATCTTCAACTGATTCACTTACTACCATTGCGTTTACTCCTTAATGCGGTTAGACGAAGCTAACTCTTGATTCAAAATAAAGACGACTTAAAGCCGCTGCATACTTTGTGTTAGTTAGCATAAACTAACTAATGCTATGTTATCATATTTTGTTTTTCTTGTCAAGCGGAAAATTATTATTTATCTTAACATCGGTTTCTCTCCTATCGACGGCGAAGCCGCCACTTCCCTCG
>UQEY01000021.1 GCA_900540235.1 uncultured Eubacteriales bacterium | reverse complement strand
AAACTATACTTGCAAGAGCGATTTGATATTGTGTGATAAATATTTTGAAGAAAATTTTATTCAAAATATCTGCTCGCTTTGCGAATTTTTGAAAAGAGAGGTGTTTTTACAATGGCAAGTTCTAAAAATGTAGTACCTGAAGCTAAAGAAGCTCTTAACAGATTTAAGATGGAAGCTGCAAGCGAGGTTGGTGTTAACCTCAAGCAGGGTTACAACGGTGACCTTACTTCTAAGCAAGCAGGTTCTGTAGGCGGTCAGATGGTTAAGAAAATGATTAAGGCTTACGAAGAAAGTATGAAGTAAGAATATAAGTTAAAAAACTTATAAGTGTTGCGACAAGGCGACAAAGAAGTCCTCTATGCGTTATGTGCATAGAGGACTGATTTTTTGTGCATATATTATATATATTTAAAACAAATTATAATATTAGATTAATTTTTGATATAACATATACAAATTATATTAGTTTTTTGTTTGCAACGAATTCACGAATTTTCCGGAGTTAAAAGTATAAATTATTCCGTCAACTTTTGTTGAGCGCACGATATTGCCAAAGTCGATTTTTGAAGAAGATTTAGCGGTGACATTAATTTTATTATCCTTAATTTCAAGCACCAAAGTGCCTGCTTTATCGTCTGTAATTTCATTGTCAACATAGGCAACTTCTTCGTAAGGAATTGCAAATTTATTGCTGTTTGGAGTAGTTAAAATCGCCTTGTGATTTGACTGTGCTTCACTTAAAACATTGTCAAATTCTTTCGTATCAAGAACTGTCGGCTTTTCTGGGTTTGAAACATCAAAAAGGACTGTTTTCACTCCGTCCTCAAACAAATTTAAACCGCTTTCGCCATAGCCTATACCAAGCAAAGTTGTCGAATTTACAGGGATGAGGTTACTCGAAAATCCTGTAATTTTAACACTTCCTTTAATAATCGGTTTTGCCGAATTTGACAGGTCTATTACAAAAAGAGGGTCGGTATTTTTAAAAGTAATGACATACGCTGTATTGCCGATAAAACGGACTGCTTTGATTGATTCGTTCTTTGCAAATCCGTCGACTTCGCCTATTTTTTTCATATTGCTGTCAAGGATAAAAAGCTTATTAATCGGCTGAAAATCGGAACCGGTAACGGTAGTTGCAATGCGAAAAGTATCGTTATACTCATCCATCGAAAATTGATTATTTGCCCAGCCCGAAACCTTTGCTTTTTTTAAAAATTTTATTTCATTTTTGATATCGATTTTATAAATTTCGGTACTTATCTTTTCGTTAACGAGTGCGACATCGGAATTTGCTTCGGTTTGATTTGATGTTTCATAAATTCTACTTGCAATATAAAGATAATTTTCGCTGCAATAAACTGTTGAAGCCGAGCCTGCAACCGCCTTTGTTACGGCAGATTTTTTAAGGTTTTGAAGGTCAATTTGACTTACCAAAAGATAGTTTGCCGAGCCGTTACCGCCACGGTAAATATTGTTTGGCTCTACACATTTTTCGGTATCATTTGTCTTTGTTTTCGGCAAATAATCTTCGTCGCTTTTGCACAAATCAGCATATATATATTTGTCGGAAATTAACAAAAGTTTATCATTTGCAATTCGTGAATCAACATAAAAACCCTGTTGCGAAAAAGAATAAATTTTTTGCGGTTTTTTTATATTTTCAAGGCTAAAAATGAGGACATTCTCATATTCTTCGTTGCCGTCATTTGAACAAGAATTCACCACCAAATAGTTGTTATAAATATAAAATTCTTGAAAAATGCAGGAACTTTCAGCCGAGATTTCGGAAATCTTGGTTACGCTGTCACCATTCGGCTTATAAATCAAAATTTTACTGCTGTCTTCATTAATTGTATAGATATATTTGCCGTCATTTTTTATTGTGTCGGCTTCGTCAACATTTGAAACCTGAAGATAAGTTTCACTGCTTGAAGAAACATCGGAAAACGAGGCGGTATCCGAATTTTCAGCGCCTTTGTATATTCCGCCGTTTGAATTACCGTTTGCTTTTTGTGCAATTTTAAAAAACGCTTTAACTTCGCTTGCAGACGAAAATGTTTTAAGTTCGCTTTGATTATCTTCCGTTTGCTGAGTTTGAGATGAATCTTCGGCTATATTTGTTTTTTCATCATTTTTATTAAACGCAAAATTAATCGAAACCGCAAAAATCGCAATGCAGGCGACAAGACTCACAGCCGACTTGAAAGCCTTTGATTTTACAAACGGTATACGCTTTTGCTCTCTGTTTTCCAAAGCGTTTAAAATTGACTGTTCGTTTAAACTTTCGGGCACTTTTATGCCGTCGTTTTCAAATTTATTTTTGACAAAATCATAATCAAAAGTAGTTATAATTTTATCCTCTTTATTTTTCTTTTTCATATGACATCACTCCAAATATTCTCTCATTTTTGCAAGACTTCTTGAAAGTTTTGACCTGACGCTTCCGGATGTTAAACCAACTAATTTGGCACACTCTTTGCTTGAAAATCCCGCAACTGTGCAAAGAAGAACTATATCCTTTTCATCATCGTTAAGCTTTGACAAAGCATATTGAAGTTCAAGCGACAAATCGCTGTGGCTGTATGAAAGGGATATATCATTTTGCCGAGCTTCAAAAACTTCGCTTTGACGCAATTTTGCTTGGGTGTCAATAAGTTTTGAAATTTTGGCATAAAGAATTGTAAATATCCAACTGCAAAAAGCATCACGGTTTTTAAGCTGAGTAATTTGTTCAAACGCACTCAAGACGCAGTCCATTACGGCATCGTTTGCGTCATCTTCGTTTGAAAGCTTATAATATGCATATCTGTAAAGTCTGTCTTTATACAAAGAGTAAAGCTCACAAAATGCCGCTTTATCCCCTTTTTGTGCCCGTTTTACAAGCTGATTTTCTTTCATATTGCCACCTCCTTTGGCGACGCCATATGTTAAGTATAAAATATCGGGCAAAGTGTTGCAAGAATTTTCAATTTTTTTATCGGTTTTCGTCTTTATTTTACAATTTTGTAAATTTTAAAATAATTTTAAATTTGGTATTGTGATAAACGGCGTACTATTATATAATAGATACAATTAAGATTTTAAATAATGGGTAATTAGCATTATCAGTGATATAAAGGTAGGGAAAAATAATGATTTTTTCAAGAGATATCGGAATCGATTTAGGCACGGCAAATACAATTATCAGCGACAAAAAGGGCAGAATTATTATAAGAGAGCCGAGCGTTGTTGCAGTCGATGTTAAAACAAAAAGAGTTCTTGCAACAGGTGACGAGGCTAAGTCTATGATTGGCAGAACTCCGGGTTCTATCGTTGCGGTAAGACCGCTTCAAGAGGGCGTTATTGCCGACTTTGATATGACATCAGATATGCTTAGAAGTTTTATTTTCCGTTCAAGCAGAAGAAGCTTATTTACCAGGACAAGAGTTGTTGTAAGCGTACCGAGCGGTGTAACGGAAGTTGAAAGAAGAGCGGTTGAGGACGCAGTAAGAAGTGCAGGTGCGCAGGATGTTGAACTTATTGAGGAATCAATGGCGGCAGCTATCGGCGCAGGTCTTCCTGTTTTTGACGCAACAGGTTCAATGATTGTTGATATCGGCGGAGGTACTTGCGATGTTGCCGTTATCAGCCTTGGCGGTATTGCCGCAAGCAGAAGCATCAAGGTTGGAGGCGACGCATTTGACGAAGCTATTGTTAACCATATGAAGCGTGCGCATAATCTTCTTATCGGCAAGAACACCGCTGAAGATATTAAGCTTAAAATCGGCTCGGCTGAGGAATACGACGGCGAGGGCGCAATGGATGTTAAAGGAAGAAATCTTACCGACGGTTTACCAAAGAGCGTTGAAATAACAAGCAGCGAAATCAGAGAAGTTTTATCTGAGCCTATTTCAAAAATCATTGCATCTATCAGGGAAACACTTGAAGTTACTTTGCCGGAGCTTGCGGCTGATATTATCGACCGTGGTATTTATGTTGCAGGCGGTTCAAGCCAGCTTAGAGGTTTGCCGGAGCTTATTGCAAAGGAAACAAAAATTCAGGTACATATTCCGGAAAGACCGCTTGACTGCGTAGCACTCGGCACTTCGGCTAAACTCAGACGAGCATAATATTAACAAAACAAGAAGGATAAAAGTATGAAAGACCTTTTTAAAAGCAGTCGTTTTAAAATTGTAATTTCTGTAATTGCATTGCTTCTTGCAGGTATGTTTATCTGTGCCGCTAACGGTCACGGTGAAACTGCGCAAAGCGGTATAATCGGAACGATTTTTACTCCGGCGCACTGGGTAGCAAGCAAAATTTCAAACGGCATTGACCATATAAGCGAAAGCGCAAAAGGTAATGCGGAATACGACGCTAAAATAGATTCACTTCAAAAACAACTCGGTGAACTTCAAGATGAGCTTGCCGACTATAATAACCTTAAAGCGCAAAACGATTTGTACAAGGATGCACTCGGTTTGAAGCAGGAGCACAAAGATTTTGAATTTGCAGAAGCTTCTGTTATCGGACGGGACAGTGCCAACCCTTACTGCTCGTTCACTATAAGCAAAGGTACACTTAACGGTGTTAAGGACGGTGCGGCTGTGCTTTACGGCAAATATCTTGTGGGTGTGATAAAAAAAGCGTATCCCTCCTACAGTGTTGTAAATACTATACTTGACCCTGATTTTTCAGTTTCGGCTTACGACATTTCGACTAACGAATTGAGTTATGTTTCAGGTGACGCATCGCTTGCAAAAGACGGCGTTTGCAAGTTTGAAAACCTCAGCTCCGACACAAAGATTTCTTACGGCTCTATCATTGCAACGGCAGGTATCAGCAAAAAGATGCCGAAAGGAATTATAATCGGCACGGTTAAAGATATCAGCAACGAGGACACGAACATTTCGAGTTATGCAAGCGTTGAACCGGGAACAGACATTGAGGGTCTTACAAAAGTTCTTATTCTTACAAACTACAGTGAAAGCGAGGGAGAATAATGACTAAAAGGCAAAAAACAATTAAATATGTATGCTACTGCCTTATTATTCTTCTTTGCGATATGCTTCAAAATGTCGGCGGCCTTTTCCCCGAAATTTACGGTGCAAGGTGCTTTTTACTTCTACCGGTTACCATTATTTTGGCAATGGGCGAGGATGAAATTACCGGTGCGGTTTTAGGTCTTTTTGCAGGGCTTTTGTGGGATTTGACTTCCGGCGTGCATATGGGCTTTAATTGCATTTACATTGCTCTTATGTGCTTTTTCTCGTGTGCGCTCGTAACCTACATTGCAAGGGATATTTTTATTACAAATATTGTTTCAATATCGGTTGCAACAGTGCTTTACGGCTTTTTGTATTGGCTCTTCTTTATAATTATCAAAGGGGTAAGCAAAGGCGAAATGACGCTTATCACTTTCTACATTCCTTGTGTTATTTACACATTGGTGCTCTCCCCTCTTATTTATGTTATATTGAAGCCGTTAAAGAGGAAATTAAACCAAGAGCCTAAGCCGATTATTGAGGAGAAAAAATAATCAATCTATCAAACAATTATCAAGGAGTATCAGTTCGTGAAAAGTAAATATCAAAGCGGCAGAAGCGTCTTTGCAATGATAGTGGTTTGCTTAGTAATTTTTTCTTTTGCTTTAAATCTGTTTAACATTCAGGTAAAGGACAACGCATATTATGCCGCACAAAACAATACGGAAGATAAATATGTTGTTGAGCTTGAAGCGGCAAGGGGCGAAATTGTTGACAGAAACGGTAACTCACTTGTTACAAACAGGCAAGGCAACTCAATAATATTAAATGCGGTATTCTTCCCATCGCAAAAAGACAACAAGAAAAGAAATGCGATTATTTATAATCTTATCAAGCTTTTTGAGAAAAACAATGAAGAATATGTTCAAAACCTACCGCTTAAAATAACTAAAAACGGAATTATAAAATTTGACGGCAAAAAAGAAGACATTGCCACCATGAAGAGTGCGGATATGCTCAATCTTCAGCCTTATGCAACGGCTCAAAACTGCTTTGACGCTATGCTTGAAAAGTATGAGATTGAGGGATACGACAACATTACTGCGCTTAAAATAGGCAATATAAGATACGAACTTACCCGTCTTTTATTTTCTTATGAAAACCCGGTAACCATTGCCGACGATGTAAGCGATGAAACCGTGGCTATGATTAAAGAGGATAATGACACTTATCTCGGTGCGGATGTGAGAGTGGTTGCATACAGAGAATATGTTGACTCTACCATTGCTCCGCACATCCTCGGCACAGTCAGAAAAATTAATGCCGAAGAATACAAGGAAAGAAAAGACGACGGCTACAAGATTACCGACCAAATCGGTGAATCGGGTATTGAGCAGGCTTGTGAAAGCGAGCTTAGGGGTACACCGGGTGAACTTACAATTACAATAACCAAGGACGGCGAAATAAATCAGGAAGTAACTAAGAAGCCTATTCAGGGCAACACCATTGTACTTTCAATCGACCGTGACTTGCAGGTGCTTGCTCAAAATCAGCTTAAAACAGTTTGTGATAAAGTTAATGCCGCTTCGTCTGCCGGTGCTGTTGTTGTTGAAGATGTAAACAACGGCGATATACTTGCGGCGGCGTCCTACCCTACTTACGATTTAAACGATTATTATGACAAATATGACGAGCTTATTTCTAACCCTCGCAACCCGCTTTGGAGCAGGTTTGCAATGGGTACTTACGCTCCGGGTTCTACTTTCAAGCCGGTTGTTGCAAGTGCTTCGCTTGAGGAGGGTACGATTACTCCGAGCACTGTATTCAACTGCGGCGGTATAATGGAATACAGGGGTCAACCGTTTAAATGTTTGAAGAAAATTGCACACGGCGGTGAAACTGTTAAAACTGCGCTTCGTGATTCTTGCAACATCTTCTTTTATAACTGCGCTATGAGGCTCGGCATCTCCAAAATTGACGAATACGCTTCCGCTTTCGGTCTTGGCGAAAAAACAGGCGTTGAAATTGCGGAGTCGGCAGGTATCCTTGCTTCTCCTGAAAACAGAGAAAATAACGGCGGTATTTGGAATGCCGGTGATACGCTTCAAACTGCTATCGGTCAGAGTGACAACCTTTTCACTCCGCTTCAGCTTGTTAACTACTGCTCAACTATTGCAAACGGCGGCACGAGGTATGAACTTCATTTTGTTAAGTCTATCATTTCATCCGCTACAGGCAGTGTAACCGACAATTCCAAAAATGTTGCGGAAACGGTAGGTTTAAGCAAAACTACGCTTAACACCGTTCATCAAGGTATGCGACTTGTTGCTACAAGCGGCGGTCCTTACCTCATTTTCGGCAATATGAAAACAAAGGTTGCCTGCAAAACAGGTACATCGGAAGTTACAGTAAACGGCGTTAAGAGGAACAACGGTTTTCTTATCACTTATGCGCCTTATGAGCATCCTGAAATTGCAGTAAGCTCCGTTGTTGAACTTGCCGGTTCAGGTTCGGAAACCGCAGAAATGACTGCCGACATCATAAATTATTGGTATCAAAACAACACTGACGCCAAAACCAACCAAAAAGTCGGTACACTTTTGCCGTAAAATCGTATAAAATCGGTGTATTTTTGCAATATTTTTATTGAATATAATTAATTTATGTGATAAAATAAATAGGAATTGATTGAAAATAATAAAGAAATAAATAATAATAAAGATTACAAGAGGGGTAGAATATATGAACATAGCATTAATTGCTCACGATGCAAAAAAAGAACTTTTGGTTCAATTTTGCATTGCTTACTGCGGCATTATCAGCCGTCACGATGTTTGTGCAACAGGCACAACGGGTAAGCTTGTAAGCGAAGCTACCGGTTTAAAAATAAATTGTTTCCTTGCAGGAAGTCAGGGCGGTGGTCAGCAAATCGCAAGCAGAATTGCGTGCAACGAGATTGACCTTTTGATTTTCTTCCGTGACCCTCTTTCACCAAAGCCGCACGAACCGAGCGACCACGACCTTTTGCGTCTTTGCGATGTTCACAACATTCCGTTTGCTACAAACATTGCAACTGCAGAAGCGCTTATTCGTGGCGTAGAGCGTGGCGATTTTGAATGGAGAGAAATTGTTAACCCAAGATACAACCCATCAAAATAACAAATTAACAGGGTGAGTTAACTGCTCACCCTATTTTTATGATATTATAAAGGAGAATGATATGGCATTAATAACTAAGGCTATTAAAGGCACTAAGGATGTTTTACCTAAAGAAGCATACAAAAATCAATACATTGAAGCTACTGCTATCGACATCGCTTCAAAGTTTGGATATAAGGAAATAAGAACTCCTGTTTTTGAGCACACTGAGCTTTTCCAGCGTGGCGTCGGTGACACTACGGATGTGGTACAAAAGGAAATGTACACATTTGACGACAAGGGCGGCAGGTCTATAACTCTTCGACCTGAGGGCACCGCAGGTGCAGTTCGTTCTTTCCTTGAAAACGGACTTTGCAATGAAGCGCTTCCGCAAAAAGTTTACTATCTCACCTCTTGCTACAGATATGAAAAGCCGCAGGCAGGCAGGCTCAGGGAGTTTCACCAGTTCGGTGTTGAATGTTTCGGCACAGAATCTCCTCTTGCCGACGCTGAAATCATTTCGCTAGCAAAAACATTTTTTGACACACTCGGCATTAAAGATTTGAGCCTTGAGATTAATTCAATCGGCTGCCCTAAGTGCCGTGCGGAATATCACAAAGCGCTCAAAGAGTATTTTTCTTCAAGAAAAGATGAACTATGTGACACTTGCAAAGGCAGACTTGACAGAAACCCTATGAGAATTCTTGACTGCAAAAGTCCGATTTGTCACGAGATTGCCGAGGGTGCGCCTGTAGTTATCGACTACCTTTGCGACGAATGTAAAGAGCATTTTGAAAAAGTACAAAAATACCTTGACGCTCAAAATATTGAATACACAATCAACCCTCAAATCGTAAGAGGTCTTGACTATTATACAAAGACTGTATTTGAATTTGTTTCAAACTCAATCGGTGCGCAGGGAACTGTTTGCGGCGGCGGAAGATACGACGGTCTTGTTGAAGAACTCGGTGGTCAGCACACCCCGTCACTCGGCTTCGCCTTAGGTCTTGAAAGGCTTATGCTTCTTATGGAAGCGCAGGGTTGCGAATTTCCAAATGAAGAAAAGCCTGATTTATTTATCGTGGCTCTCGGCGAAAAAGCAACGCTCAAAGCCGTTGAAATCGCAAAGGATATGAGAGAAGAAGGTTTTTCCGCTCTCCTCGACCTTAACCAGAGAAGTGTAAGGGCGCAAATGAAATATGCGGATAAACTCGGTGCTAAATTTAATGTCGTTATCGGCGATAATGAAGTTGACAGCAAAATTGCAAAGCTTAAAAATATGCAGACGGGTGAAGAAACAGAGATTAATCTTGACACTTTTGTAAGCGGCTTTTATAACATTTCACTTAACGACCAGCTTGCCGACCTTGAAATTAACGGCGAGGAGTTTGACTTCGGTTCGCTCTTTGGTCTTAACGGCGGCAATGAAGAATAATTAATACATTTGAAAGGCTATATATGATATGGAAACAATAAAAGGACTTAAAAGAACCAATTATTGCGGCGAACTCAGAATTGAGGATGCCGGCAAGGAAGTTACACTTTTCGGTTGGTGCCAAAGGCAGCGTGACCTCGGCAATCTTATCTTTATTGATTTAAGGGACAGAACAGGTCTTGTTCAGCTTTCATTTAACGACACAACAAACAGAGAAGTTTTTGCAAAAGCACAAAGCGTAAGGGCAGAATATGTTGTTGCCGCAGTGGGTACTGTTTGCGAGCGTGAAAGCAAAACAAACAAGATTGCAACGGGTGACATTGAAATTAATGTTAAAGAATTTCGCATTATTTCTAAGGCTGAAACTCCTCCATTTGAAATTGCAAAGAGTGAAAAAGTAGGCGACGAAACAACACTTAAATATCGCTATTTAAATCTCAGAAACGAAAAGCTTACTCAAAATATTCTTATGCGCCACAAGATTGCAAAAATTGCAAGAGAATATTTTTATGCAAACGATTTTATCGAGATTGAAACTCCGATGATGATTAAATCTACCCCGGAGGGCGCAAGGGACTATGTTGTACCGTCTCGTGTACATAACGGCAAGTTTTACGCTTTACCGCAGTCGCCTCAAATATACAAGCAGCTTTGTATGATTGCAGGTTTTGACAGATATATTCAGCTTGCACGCTGTTTCCGTGATGAAGATTTAAGAGCCGACAGGCAGCCTGAATTTACTCAAATCGACCTTGAAATGTCTTTTGTTGACACAGACGACATTATGGAAATGGCAGAGGGCTTTATTAAAAAGCTTATGAAAGAAACCATTGATGTTGACATCGACTTCCCTCTCCCTCGTATGACTTTTGCCGAGGCGCAGGAAAAGTACGGTTCTGACAAGCCTGACACCCGTTTCGGTATGCTTATTGAAAACATTACCGATTGGGCGCAAAAAACCGATTTTGTAGTATTTAACGACGCTGTTGCAAACGGCGGTTCGGTTAGAGCCATTGTTGCAAAGAATGCCGCTTCAACTTACACAAGAAAGAAGATTGACAAGCTTACCGAGCACGCAAAAGGTATCGGTGCAAAGGGTCTTGCATATATCCGCTGGGCTGACGAAACACCTACATGCTCTTTCAACAAATTTTTGAAAGACGGCGAACTTGACGAGCTTATCGGCACTCTTAATGTTGAAAAAGGTGACTGCGTATTTATCGTATCAGGCAAAACAAGTGACACTCTTTCTATCCTCGGTGCGCTTCGTCTTATCGTTGCTAAAGAACTTGACATTATTCCTGAGGGCAAGTGGAATTTCCTTTGGATAACAGAGATGCCGTTCTTTGAATATGATGAAGAATCGGGCGAATGGCTTGCAATGCACCATCCGTTTACTATGCCTATGGAAGAATGTATTGAATATCTTGACACCGATAAGGGCAAGGTAAGAGCAAAGGCATTTGACCTTGTACTAAACGGAACAGAACTTTCTTCAGGTTCAATGAGAATTACCGACTGCGAGCTTCAAAACAAGATGTTTGAGCTTCTTGGTATGCAGCAGGAAGAAATTGACGCAAAATTCGGTTTCCTTGTTGAAGCGTACAAATATGCCGCTCCGCCACACGGTGGTATGGGTATCGGTCTTGACAGGCTTGCAATGCTTATTTGCGGTGCCGACAGCCTCCGTGATGTTACCGCTTTCCCTAAAGTTCAAAACGCAAGCGAGCTTATGAGCGGTGCGCCGAGCTATATTGATGATATTCAGCTTGACGAACTCGGAATTGCCGTTACAAAGGAAGAAAAAGATGAGCAGTAATTTCTTTGCAATGGTAAATCGAATGAAGTTTATCGACAGATGGGCTTTGATGAATAATGCTACTAAGGAAAACATTGCCGAGCACAGCCACTGCGTTGCAATTATCGCTCACGCACTTGCGCTTATCGGCAACAAGAAGTTTGGCAAAAATTATAATGTCGAGCGTGCTGCTTTGCTTGCCCTTTACCACGACACTACCGAGGTTATCACGGGTGATATGCCTACTCCGGTTAAGTATTACAACGATGATATTAAAAATGTGTACAAGGATATTGAGCACACAGCGGGTTTAAGGCTTCTTGATATGCTGCCTGACGAATTCAAAAATGATTACACGCCTTTTTTTGAAAAGCAGGAGGAGGATATTGAGCTTTGGAAACTTGTTAAGGCTGCCGACAAAATCAGTGCTCTTATAAAGTGTATTGAAGAAAACAGAATGGGCAACCGTGAATTTGAAAAAGCGCTTGAAACTCAGCAAAAAAAGGTAGAGGAAATCGACCTTGATGAGGTTAAGTATTTCAGAAAGCATTTTCTTGCATCGTATTATTTAACCCTTGATGAGCATACGAAGTGATGCACCTTATAATTCAGACATTTTGTAGAGGTCGGCGTCCTCGACGACCCTTTATCGTTTTCAATTTATTTTATTAAGAAAAATTCAAATTTGTCACATTAAACAAAAAGCTTAATCAGACATATAATAAAACTGTTAAAGACTTGTTGCATTACAAATGTAGCAAGTCTTTTTGTTGTGCATAGTATACAATATTCCGAGTTTATATTTAGTAATTTGATACAATGTTTTCGGTATTATGCACAAATATTTTGCATTTTATTTGTGCAATATGCTTGACATATAATTTTTTTGTGCTATAATGAAGGCACAAAAGCAAAGGAGGTTATATGTATGCTTAAACAACTTATTAAGTGTGCTAAAATCCTTGCCGAGTTAGACAAGGCATATAACAGATAAGCACACGCCTAAAAGCGACGCTCGGTCGCATCATTTACAACTCAATATTACAGAAAGAAGGAATTTTTATGAAGTCTATATTTAATGTGTTAGATAATGGATTTGCGTTTATACCTGCAAAAAGGCTCGTAGAATTCTTATCACACAAAATGTAAATGAAAAAAGTCACTCGATTGAGTGACTAAAAACAAATTTTCAGCCACAGAGTTTCTGTGGCTTTTATTTTTATACATATTGAAAATACTATATAGATATGATATATTAGTCTTGTAATAATATATTTAAAGGAGCGTTATTTATGAACACAGGAACAATAGTAGGAATTGTGATTGCAGTGATAGTTTTGCTTATTGTAATTTACTTTTTTGCAACATACAATTCATTTGTTAAGCTTAAAAACAATGTTGAAGAAGCATTTTCAACTATGGATGTTTATTTAAAAAAGCGTTGGGACTTAATTCCAAATATCGTTGCAACCGTTAAGGGATACGCTAAGCACGAAGCTGAAACTCTTGAAAATGTTATTAAAGCAAGAAACGGCAATTACAGCACTTTCAGCGACGAGGAAAAGATTAAAGCATCGGCAGAGCTTGACAGAAGTATGCCTAATTTTTCAGTCCTTGCCGAGCAGTACCCTGAGCTTAAAGCAAATCAAAATTTCCTTGACCTTTCGGCTCAGTTAAAGAGTGTTGAAAACGACATTGCAAACGCAAGAAAATACTACAACGCAGTAGTTAAAAACTACAACAACAAGGTTGAAATGTTTCCGTCAAACATCATTGCAAAAATGTTTAACTACGGCAAAAAGACAATGTTTGTTGTTGAAGAAACAAGCGAAAGACAAAATGTTAAGGTAGAATTTTAATGAAAAAGTTCATTCGATTTTTAAGTATAATCTTTGCATTAATGCTCACAGCGGTTTCATCTGTTCCGGCTTTTGCGGATGATAACGCAAGC
Source organism: uncultured Eubacteriales bacterium (assembly GCA_900540235.1). Taxonomy (GTDB): domain Bacteria; phylum Bacillota; class Clostridia; order Oscillospirales; family Acutalibacteraceae; genus Eubacterium_R. The sequence continues at coordinate 19,280 of UQEY01000021.1, read as the reverse complement.
TATGTGCCGTATTATTTCACTGCATATAATGTTGATATTAATATTAACGAAGACAACAGCTTTGACATTACGGAGCACATCAGCGCATATTTTAACGAGCAAAGGCACGGAATTTACAGAACAATACCATCGAGAAATCAGATTAAGCGTACCGACGGCACAAGCCACAGTGTTAAAGCCAAGATAAAAAATGTCAAGGTAAGTGAAAACTGCGATGTAAGTATTGAAAACGGTAATTATGTGCTTCAAATCGGCGATGCCGACGCTTATGTTGAGGGCGAGCACGATTATACTGTCAAGTACACATATATGCTCGGCGAGGACCAAAACAACGGCTTTGACGAACTTTATTACAATATAATCGGCGACGGCTGGGATACTTATATCCAAAATGTAACTTTTAAAATCACTATGCCAAAAGAGTTTGACAAAAGCAAACTCGGTTTTTCAATCGGCAATTACGGCACAGTAGGAACTTATGATATTAACTATGATGTTAACGACAATATCATCACCGGTTCGGTTGCAAGAACGCTTCAGCCAAACGAAGCAGTTACCGTAAGGCTTGAGCTTGAAGACGGCTATTTTTATTTTAACAAAGCGCTTTATAATTTTAAACTTGCTTTGCTTGTCGCCGTTCCCGCTTTATTATTTATTGTTGTAATTATTCTTTGGAGTAAATTCGGCAAGGACAAAAAAGCAGTTCAAACAGTTGAGTTTTATCCGCCAAACGGTATGAGCAGTGCCGACATTGCATTTTGGCAAAGCGGTCTGATTGCAAATAACGAAAAGCTTACTCCCCTGCTGATTGAACTTGCAAACGACGGATATATTCAAATTGAAGAAGTTGAAACAAAGAGCAAGAAAAAATCGGAATTTGCCATAACAAAGCTTAAAGACAAGTATGACGGAAATGACAGAGCGAAAGAAATTTTCTTTAACGGCTTGTTTAAAAACGGAACAAGAAGTAAAATTTATAAATCTGACCTTGAAGATGATTTTTACTTAACGCTCAACATAATAAGAGAGCTGTACAACAAGCCGGAAAAAAGGCACAAGGTGTTTGAAGCAAAGTCACTTTATATGAGAATACTTGCGTGGGGTCTTTGTGCACTTTCTGTTTTCGCAGTATTATTTAACTTTTCAAATTTGTTTGACAGCAGTCTAAAATACATCCTTACTTTAGTCGGAATAATCATTTGCATTGTTTCGTTCGTTTTTTCGTTTTTCATCAGAAAGAGGACCGACGAAGCGGTTGACATTCTCGGCAAAATAAACGGTTTTAAAAATTTCCTTGAAACTGCGGAAAAAGATAAGCTCGAAGCACTTGTTGACAATGACCCGGCTTATTTTTACAACATATTGCCGTATGCGTATGTGCTCGGTGTGTCGGACAAATGGATGAAGAAATTTGAAAGCATTGCAGTTGAGCCGCCGCAATGGTACTACGGTTATTATCCTTACAACTATATTGTGTTCAGCCATTTTATGAGGGACACAATGAATTCGGCTTCAAACGCTATGATTTCTATGCCTGTACAGTCCGGCTCAGGCGGAAGCTTTTCCTCCGGCGGTGGCGGTTTTGCAGGAGGCGGTGCCGGCGGTGGCGGCGGCGGAAGCTGGTAAAAGCAGCTTTGTTTATATGGGTGCAAAGTTATTGCGACAGAAACTTCAAAGTACGATTTATAAGTTGACAACCTGTTTAATATATGATACTATAAATACAGTTAGGTACGCCTAACTGTATTTTATTATTTCAGAGTTAGTTATCGCTAACTTTATATAAAGGAGAGGTTTTATGAGTTTTGTTGAAATCAGCAACATAAAAAAGCATTTTGGCGAAGGAGAAAGCCGAATTGAGGTATTAAAAGGAATTGACATCAATATTGAAAAGGGTGAAATATGCGTGCTTCTCGGTCCAAGCGGTTCGGGAAAATCTACACTGCTTAATATTATCGGCGCTATTGAATCGGCTGACGACGGTTATATAGCCATTGACGGTGAAAAAACAAAGCTTATGAGTGAAAAAAAGCTCACGCAGTACAGAAGAAAACATTTGGGTTATGTTTTTCAAATGTACAACCTTATTCCCAATTTAACAGTCAGGGAAAACATTGAAGTGGGCGCATATTTGAGCGACAAACCGCTTGACATTGACGAGCTTATGAACACTCTCGGCATAGCAGACCAAGCAAACAAACTGCCGTCACAGCTTTCAGGCGGTCAACAGCAAAGGACTTCTATAGGCAGAGCGATAGTTAAAAACCCTGACATACTTCTCTGCGACGAGCCGACAGGTGCGCTCGATTACAACACATCAAAAGAGATACTAAAGCTTCTTGAAGATGTTAACCAAAAGTACGGCAACACGGTAATAATGGTTACTCATAACGATGCTATTAAAAATATGGCAGACAGAGTATTTACGCTTCGTGACGGCGAAATTCGCAAAAACTACAAAAACGAAAACAAGATTTCTGCCGCCGAACTTGAATGGTAAGGAGGACAAGATGAAAAATCCTTTAAACAAAAGATTCCCTCGTGATTTAAAATCGGACTTTGGAAAATACATTGCCATATTCCTGTTTTTAATTTTCTTTATCGGTGCGATATCGGGCTTTTTGGTTGCCGATAATTCTGTTACTGCAACATATAATGACGGTCTTGAAAAGTATAATATTGAGGACGGTCATCTTGCTTTCAACATCAAACCAAACGATAAAATTCTCAGCGATATTGAAGAACAAAACGATTTAAAACTATACGACCTTTCATACAAGGAAGAAGACATAAACAGCAGCGGTACAACGCTTCGCATTTACAAAAAGAGAAATAAAATTAACCTTGAGTGCGTGCACTCGGGTGAAATGCCGAAAGCAAAAGATGAAATTGCGATTGACCGTATGTTTGCCGAAAACAACAATATTAGTATCGGCGACAAAATCAACCTCAAAGGCAAAAAATACAAAGTATGCGGTTTGATTTCTCTTGCCGATTACAGTGCGCTTTTTGAAAGCAATGCGGATATGATGTTTGACGCTGTAGGCTTTGGCGTTGCAATTATGACAAATGAGGGTTACTCTGCCCTTCCAAATTCGCACCAAAGCGTTAACTACGCTTGGAAATACAACAAAAAGCCGTTTGACGAAACCGAAGAAAACGAGAGAAGCGAAAAACTTACAGACTCACTCGAAAGTATACTTAAAAAGTATGACGAACCGCTTATTCAGTCACAAGTTGACGATTTGTACAAACAGGCAAAATCAACACTTAAAAGCCTTGAAAGCGAATCTGAAAAAGCCGAAAAAGAACTTGAATCAAAATACTTTTCCGCAATCAGAAATGCAGGACTTTCAAACGACAAAGCAATGGCGAAAGAACTCGGCATAACTGTAAAACAGTACACAAATTTAAAAAAGATTCTTGAAGATGCACAAAAAAGCGAAAACGATTTTAACTTTGATTCTCTTGACGAAGCGCCTAAAATCGACCTTGATGATTACAAAAACAGTAACGATTTTGACGACTTTGACAAGATGTTTGACGAAGCATACAAGATTGTTGACGCAATAAGCGAAGCAAAGCTTTACGACTGCACTAAGCTTTACAGTGACCTTAGCAAACTTAAAAAACTTGTAAACAATTTTTCTTTTGACGACAGCAAAGTAATCACAATTAAAGATTACAGTGCAAAATATACCAATAAATCAATAATGTACACCATTGAAGACTCCGGTTCGGACAAAGCAACAATGATGCTTATGATGTATATTATTATGATTGTAATTGCTTTTCTTTTTGCCGTTACAACTTCAAATACAATTACAAAAGAAGCAAATGTAATCGGAACGCTCAGAGCGTCGGGTTATTCAAAAGGGGAACTTATCCGCCATTATTTGTTTATTCCGATGGCAGTTACGGTTATAGCGGGTTTAATCGGCAACATACTCGGCTACACTGTATTTCAAAATATATTTGTCGGCGTGTATTATTCCAACTATTCGCTTGCAACATATGAAACGCTTTGGAATGCAGAAGCATTTTTGGAAACTACAATAGTTCCGTTTTTCATAATGCTTATTGTAAATTTAATTGTACTTGCCAAAAAGCTTAAAATAAGTCCGCTTAATTTCATTCGTGGCGAGCTTAAAGAAAATGGTACTAAAAAAGTTATTAAACTTCCTAAAAAGATGCGTTTCTTTTCAAAATTCAGGCTTCGTATTCTTTTCCAAAACATTCCGTCCTATCTCACGATGTTTATAGGTATTTTCCTTGCAGGCACACTTGTTGTTATCGGTTCAATGTTTGGTCCGCTTCTTGAAGATTATTCTAATATTGTTAAGGACAATATGATTTCAAAATATCAATACATAATGATTAACGAAAAAGAAACTGCAAACGAAGCGGCTGAAAAATTTTGCGCAACTACTCTTGAAACTACCGACAAAAAGTATATGGCAGATGATGTTACTGTTTACGGCATTGCAAACAGCAGCAAATATATCAAAACAAATGTGCCGAGTGGTGAAGTTGTTGTTTCAAGCGCTATGATGCAAAAATTCGGCTTAAAGCAAGGTGAAACGGTAACGCTTAAAGAAAAATATACCGACAAAACTTATGAGTTTAAAATAAGCGGCGACTATAATTACGATGCCGCAATAACCGTATTTATGAACAGAAGCGATTACCTTCAAATGTTTAACGAAGATAAGAACTACTTTACAGGTTATTTCAGCGATGATAAACTCACCGACCTTGACGATGATGATATTGCATCTGTTATTACCGAGAAAGATATGGTAAAAGTTGTTACTCAAATGCAAGTGTCTATGAGTGAATTTGTTAAGGTATACAAGGCATTGGGCGTTGTTATCTTCCTTCTTATTATGTATATCCTCACTAAGCAGATTATTGAGAGAAACAGCAAGTCAATATCTATGACAAAAATACTCGGCTTCTCAGATGCGGAAATAGGTATGCTTTATTTAGTCATAACTTCGGTTATGGTAATCTTGTCGCTGCTCATTTGTGTTCCTCTTATAAGTCTTGTGCTTCAGTGGGCATTCAAATCTTATCTTTATACCCAAATGACGGGTTATATTCCATACATTATTTCCAATAGCTGCTATGTAACTATGGTGGTTTTGGGTATAGTTAGCTATGCTGTGGTATCGCTTGTAATGCTTCTTAAAATTAAAAAAACAAGCCTCGGCGAAGCACTCAAGAATCAGTCGTTGTAATAAATTATAATCTATCGGCAAAAAAGTGATAGAAGCTTCAAACTTCTATCACTTTTTTATATCTTTTTATTGTTATCTGTTCTGTCAAGAAGATAGTCAATATTAGTATTAAAAAAATCTGCCAAAACAATAAGTGTTTCGGTCGGCGGAATACGCTCACCGTTTTCATATTTTGAAATAAGCGCCTGTTCTATTCCCGTTTGCATTTGAAGTGCAAGCTGGGTCATTCCCCGCTCTTTTCTGAGTTTTTTTAAATTATTTCCCATATAATCACCTAATGACATTATGTCATATTTATTATTGACATTTATGACAAGATGTCATATAATGATGATATAAAATTTAAAACAGAGAATGAAAAAAGTAGCAAAAGGGGCAAGCCGCCGGTGGCTTGCCTCTTTTGCTATTAAGGGGTTTGTTATATATAAAAACTACTTGTCATATTCGCAAATAGTTTTTCTTGTTTGCAAAATACTTCCCGGTGAAACAGAAAATTCGTCGAGTCCCCATTCAATAAGAAGCGGGATAAGTTTTGAATCTGCTGCCGCTTCACCGCACATACCAACCTGAATACCTGCTGCTTTTGCATTTTTAATTGTGGTTTCAATCGCACGCAAAACTGACGGTTGGAATACATCATAAAGATTTTTAACATTTGCATTGCCACGGTCAACCGCCATTGTGTAACCTGTAAGGTCATTTGTACCGATTGAGAAGAACGACACTTCCTTTGCAAGCAGGTCGGAAATGAACACTGCCGACGGAGTTTCAATCATAACGCCGAGCGGTGCTTTTCTGTACTCTTTGCTCTCGGCTTTGAGTTCAGATTCACATTCTTCAATAATTTTTTTAGCTTCCCTCACTTCTTCCAAGCAAGTTACGAGCGGAAGCATAATTTTTATATCGCCGTATACTGCGGCACGAAGAAGCGCACGAAGTTGCTTTTTGAAAAGTTTCCTATTGTCAAGGCAGTAGCGAATAGCTCTGTGACCGAGGAACGGGTTTTCTTCCTTTTCAATATTGAGATAAGGAATATCTTTGTCGCCGCCGACATCAAGAGTACGAATAATAACCTCTTTGCCGTCCATTGCCTTTGCAACAGTTGAGTAAGCCTCAAACTGCTCTTCTTCGCTCGGCTCGCTCGTTCTGTCCATAAAAAGGAATTCCGTTCTGAAAAGACCGATACCCTCGCCGCTGTTTTGAAGAACATTTTGAACATCCTCAGCCTTTCCGATATTGCCGTAAACCGCTTTTTTGATTCCTGATTTTGTTACGGTCGGCTTGCCGAAATAAAGCTTTAAACTTTCCTTTTCTTTAAGGTATTCGCTCTGTTTTGCTTCAAATTCTTTTATCTCATCTTCGCTCGGAGAAACAATTACTTTACCCTTAAAGCCGTCAACTGCAACCGTATCGCCGTTTTTAACAAGATTGCATACATCATCGATTGAAAGCACTGCAGGAATACCCATTGCCCTTGCCAAAATTGCACTGTGGCTTGTTATTCCGCCAACCTCGGTCAAAATTGCACTTACATTATCTTTATTAATCTGACCCGTCATTGACGGAGTAAAATCTTTTGCTATAAGTACAGAACCCTTTGCAACCTTAGAAATATCAACCGTATTTACACCGAGAAGAATACTTAAAAGGCTGTCCTTAATATCTTTAACATCCGAAGCTCTTTGCTGAGTGAGTTCGTCATCAACACCGGAGAACATATCAATAAACATTGAGCAAACGGTGTCTACCGCTTTTTCGGCAACCGAGCCTGAATCGATATTATCCTGCATTTGAGAAAGCATAAACGGGTCAGAGAGCATAACAATATGGCCCTCTAATATTTCCGCTTCCTTGTCACCTGCCGATTTTTTAACTTCTTCAACAAGTTGCCTTGTTTCCTTAATGAATTTGTCTACAGCCTTTTGAAGCCTGTCTTTTTCATTTTCTGCCGTTGTGAATTTTATATGATTATAGTCAAGCTTAGCGTCGCTTATCACTACTGCTTTGCCGATGCCGTAGCCCTGACTTGCGCCTATACCTTTTAACATAACTATTCCCCCTCAGTAGAAAAAAGGTGCAATACTTTTTTGCCGCACTGCACCTTTTAATAATCAATTATTCGCCGAAGCCTGATTCAATAAGGCTTACTGCCTCGTCAAGCATTGCCTGTTCGTCAGCGCCGTCACATTCAACCGTAAGTTCTGTGCCGCACTTAATGCAAGCTGCCATAATATTCATAATGCTCTTGCCGTTGATAGTTTTGTTATCAACAATAAGATTAATATTTGACTGATATTTTGTCATAGCTGTTACAAAAACATTAGCCGGGCGCATATGAAAGCCCATTTCATTTGTAACTTTAGTTACCTTTGATACCATATTAATTTTCTCCTTAATCTATTATTTAGCTTTTACTTCATTGTTAACATTTTTCTTTAAAAGTGCGAGCATAAGAGCACCGACAACCGAACCTGCTGCAAGAGCAACAATGTAAAGAAGCGGATGGTCGCAAACAATGAAAGTAAAGATACCGCCGTGAGGAGCAGGACAAGTAACATTAAATATCGATGTAAGTGCACCTGCAACTGCTGAGCCTACCAAGCAAGACGGAATTACACGAATCGGGTCGGAAGCAGCGTAAGGAATCGCACCTTCTGTGATGAAGCAAAGACCCATAAGATAGTTAACAGGACCGCTCTTGAGTTCTTCTTTTGTCCACTTTTTCTTGTTAAATGTTGTTGAAAGAGCGATTGCAATAGGAGGAACCATACCGCCAATCATAACTGCTGCCATAATCCAAGTGTTGCCGTCTGCAATAGCTGCCGTACCGAATACATAAGCCGCCTTGTTGAAAGGACCGCCCATATCAATAGCCATCATAGCTGCAAGAACTACAGAAAGAAGAAGTTTACTTGTTTCACCGAGAGATGAAAGGAAGTTTGAAAGTGCTGTGTTAATTGTACCTACAACCGGGTTGATAAGGCACATAAATATACCCATAAGAAGCGTGCCTAAAAGCGGATAGATAAATACAGGTTTGATACCGTCCATTGATTTCGGCATCCAAGAAAATGCTTTTTTAAGAAGATTTACAAGAATACCTGCAATGAAACCTGCAAGAAGTGCGCCGAGGAAACCTGATACCGCACTGCCGTCACCGACAAGGTCTTTGTTTTCCGCAAAAGCCTGGAAAGTGTAACCGTTAGCGGCAAACACACCGCCGACAATACCCGGAAGCAAGCCCGGACGGTCTGCAATAGACTGAGCAATGAAACCTGCAAGGATAGGAAGCATAAGAGCAAATGCAGCTTTACCTATCCAGAACACAGCGGAAGCGATAGGGTTTGTGAAACCGAATGTGCCGCCGACATCTGCATTACCTGCGATTGTATCGATAAGGAAACCGAGTGCAATAAGCACACCGCCGCCTACTACGAACGGAAGCATATGAGATACGCCGTTCATAAGGTGCTTATAAACTTTATGACCGAAGCCTTCTTTTTCGTCATCGGCTGTAGCTTCAAGTTCGTCACCCTCTGCATGGTAAACTGCTGCTTTGCCGTCAACTATTCTTTGAATAAGTTCTTCAGGCTTATTAATACCGTTTGTAACCGAAGTTTTAATAACCGGCTTGCCGTCAAATCGTGCCATTTCAACATTCTTATCTGCGGCAATGATAATACCGTCACATTCTTCAATTTCTTTTTTGGTTAAAATATTATTTGCGCCGCCTGAACCGTTTGTTTCGGCTTTAAGAGGATAACCCATCTTTTCTCCTGCTTTTTCAAGTGCTTCGGCAGCCATATAAGTATGGGCAATACCTGTTGGGCACGCTGTTACTGCAAGAACTCTGTAGCCGTCTTTTTTAGGTTTTTCGTTTTTTGGCTCGTCAGGATATTTTTCAGCTTCCTTTTTGTCAATTATTGAAAGGAACTCATCTGCTGTTTTTGCACCTCTTAAAGCGGCACAAAATTCAGGCTCCATAAGCATAACCATAAGGCGTGAAAGAATTTCAAGGTGGAGGTCGCCGTCAAGCGGAGCGGCAATCATAAATAAGATATCGCTGTTTTTTCCGTCAGGTGCTTCATAATCAACACCGCTTGGAACAGTTATAGCCGAAAGGCCCGGAGTTTTAACACTCTCACTTTTTGCGTGAGGAACTGCTATTCCCTCTCCTATGGCAGTTGAACCCTGAGCTTCTCTTGCAAGAATAGCCTCTTTGTAAGCCTTAACATCAAGAAGATTACCTGCTTTTTCGTGAAGAGCAACAAGCTTATCAATAGCATCACTTTTTGACGCAACCGATGTATTTAGCTCTATCGCATCTTTTTTAAGTAAATCAATGATTTTCATAAGTATTACCCCTTTTCTTATTTTAAATATTCGCTTTCAAGCATTTTATCGATTGTACCCCTGTCAGCCAAGCCTGAACAAAAGGCTGTTGCATTACCGCAGGCAGAACCGAGCTTTAAAGCATAATAATAATCATTAGATTTTGCGTAACCGGCAATAAAACCGGCTACCATTGAATCGCCGCAACCGACCGGGTTTATAACTTTACCCGCAACATTACCCATTGAGTGAACCTTTCCGAATTCATCAACAAGCGTTGCGCCGTCCTTTGAACGGGAAACAAGAACATTTCTTGCACCCATTTCCTGAAGCTTTTTTGCGTAATATGCAATTTCCGCTTCATCTTTAACTTCAACTTTGAAGATATCGCCGAGTTCGTGATGATTCGGCTTGATTAAAAACGGCTTATATTTAAGCACATTCAAAAGCAAATCACCCGTTGCGTCAACCGCAAAATTAACGCCCTTGTTTTGAAGCTTTGCAAGTATCTCTTCATAAATATCATCAGGAAGTGAATTAGGAATCGAACCTGCAAGAACAAGGTAGTCGCCTTTTTTAAGTTTTTCAAGCTTGTCAAATAAAGCGTTAATTTCGTCGGCATCGATATCAGGACCCTGAGCGTTGATATCATAGTCCTTTTCGGCTTTGATTTTTACATTAATTCTTGTGTATCCTTTTTTTAGATAAACAAAATCGTTATTAATGTTTTCAGCATTAAGCATTTCTTCAATCTTTTTGCCGGAAAAACCGGCAAGAAAACCGAGCGCCTTGTTTTCAACGCCGAGCCTTGAAAGGATAACCGAAACATTAATGCCCTTACCGCCGTAGTAAAGCTGTTCACTCTCGGTTCGGTTAATATCCTTTGACTGTAGCTCTTTTAAATTCATAACATAGTCAAGCGCCGGATTAAAAGTTACTGTGTAAATCAAGCTACAACACCTCTTTAATTACTGTCAGCTTTTTAAGCTTTTCATTTTCGCATTTGTCGGTCACTATGCAGGCACAGTCGATTGAGCCGAAGCTTACAGCCGAAACCTTGTCAAACTTTGACCTGTCGGCTAAAACATAAGTTACAAAACTTTTTTCAATAGTTACCGCTTTGAGCATTGCCTCCTCGGTATCCGGAGTTGTGTAACCCTGCTTTTCGCTTATACCGTTAACACCGATAAATGCTTTTGTAAACGAATATTTTTGCAAATTTTGAGCAGCCAGCAAACCGATAATCGCTTCGGTAGACTGCTTCAACTTGCCGCCTAAAACAATTACATTGCAACCGTTTTTTGCAAGTTGCTTTGCATGGTCAACACCGTTGGTGACAAAAGTTGCTTTTGAATTTTTCAAAAATGTCGTCATCAAAAGTGTTGTCGTTCCTGCGTCGATAAATACAAAATCGTCATCCTGTATTTGCTCGGCAGCATACTGTGCAATTTTTGTTTTTTCATCAGTATTTTTTGTCAATTTTTCTTCAATATTATCTTCAAGCTTAATAAATTCTTGGCTTAGCGCCGTTGCACCGCCGTGAACTTTGTTAATCTTGCCCTTGTTTGCAAGGTACGATAAATCTCGCCTTACAGTCGATTCGCTCGTTTGCAAAATCTCCGTAAGCCTTGTTACCGTTATTGAACCCTGCTCCTTGATAATATCAAGAATAGCCGACTGTCTGTCTTGACTTAGCATGCTTAATCTCCCTTTGTGAAAGTCAACTTCTTATTGCACCCTAAGTATAGCAGTTCTTTCATAATCAGTCAATATACTTCATTTATTTTCGTCATTTTGCCTGCTTTCGCCCTTTTTGCTTGTGCAAATCGGTATAAATATGGGCATTGTGTGACTGCTTTTGACTGTTTTGATTATTTCGTTCACTAAATCGGTCATTGTTTTTTTGCATTTAACTAAAAATTAAAATATGTTATAATAAAAATGTAATCTATTTTAAATTATAACTGTTGTTTATATTGGGAGAATATTATGTTAGTACTATATATGTCTTTTATAGACAATGATAATGACAAAGAAAAATTTGAAATCATATATAATTTATACTCGAAAAAAATGCTCAATATGGCTTATTCCGTATTAAAGAACCGAGAAGACAGTGAGGATGTTGTGCATGAAACATTTATTAAAATAGCAAGAAATATGAAATCAATAGATGAAGCCGATAGTGGCAGAACATTATCGTATGTACTCAAGGCAACAAAAAACACAGCTATAAATCTAAAAAACAAATCAAAAAATACAAATTTTTATTTTGATGATATAGAAAATATCAGCGATAATGATTTTATTGAAAAGCTCGATATAAAGAACAATTACAATGCCGTAATAGAAGCAATATATAATCTTGACGATAAATATAAAGATGTTTTGTTTTACCACTTTTTATATGAAATGAAAACAAAAGATATTGCAAATTTATTATCGAGAAAACAGTCAACAGTAAAACAACAATTAGTACGAGGAAAGAAATTACTCATTGAAACTCTTGAAAGCGGTGGTTATTTTGACTGATAAAGAATTGTTTATTAAAGCATTTGAGGAAAGTGAATTTAAATATTACAGTTCAATAAAAGATATTACTTGGCAAACTTCAAAAGAATATGAAAACAAAATGAATTCGCTTATAAAAAAGAATAACAGAATAAAATTTTCTACAAGAGCAAATATCAAGCGCTCACTTATTGCTTCAATAATTGCATTAACTGTTTTATTTACCGGAATTATGAGCGTTTCAGCTACAAGATTACCATTTATAGAATTTGTAAAGAAAGTATTTCCAAAATTCAATGAAATAACATTAAGCAGTCAATCAACCTTGCCTGCACAAAGTATAATTAAAGAATATACTATTTCGTCAATCTCTGAAAAATACAAACTTATTAGTTATAGCAAAGACGAATTCAGCGTTCACTATATATGGAAAAACAATAACAATGAAGAAATTGCTTTTTCTCAGAACATTTTGGATACAAACTTTTCTATTGACAATGAACATAATTACAACGAAATAACAATCAATGAACATACTGCATATTATTCGCAAGATGATTACGGCACTTTATTAATTTGGACTGACGGAAATTATTGGTTTTCAATTAATGCAGACAATAAATCTTTATACGAAGTTTTAAAACTTCAAAAAAATGTTAAAACAGTAAAATAATTGTAATCTTTTCGACCTCAATACTGTTGTATATAGTAAAGGGGGTGATTTTATAAAAAAGATAATAGCTGTTTTAATGTTCTTAATTACTATGTTTACGGTAACCACTGCAACTGCAAACAATATTCAAACATATTCTAATAATGTACGCTCAACCAATGCATCATTTACAATTTCTTCTACAGGAAAAGCGACATTATCGATTGAGTATAACGGTATTTCTGGTGTCACGAAAAAAGCAATAATAAATAGTAAAATTCAGAAAAAAGTCGGTTTAATTTGGGTGACTGTAAATGACGCAAAATGGGAAGACATTTCAAAAACAACAAACTATTATAATTCACACAGTACACAATTATCAAGCAAAGGTAATTACAGAGCTTATATTACATATGTAATATCTGGAAATGGCGGAAAAAATGATGAAATCACAAAAACAATAGAAAAGACATATTCGTAATTGAATATAGAAAAGAGGGAAAATAAATGAAAACAAAAAAAATTTCAAAAGTCATTACTGTGGCGGTAATAATACTTAGTTTTTTTACACAAACTGCTTATGCAGGAATTTCAACAACTTCAAATAGCAATGACACTATTACTATAGAAGTAATAATAAATAAATTTGGAGAAGATTCGCTCAAAAACATTGAATTTGATGATGGAACAAAAGTGTCCGATTACAATTATGAAATCAAATATGTTAATCAAAAAATAACAAGAGACCCTGCATATATGGCAACATATTTTTCTCAAGCACTTTGGATAACAAGAAATAATGTTGTATCATTAAGCTTAGTACCAAACTCAAATGTCAGAAACAGTTTAAGTGAAAAAAACAAAGCATGGACAATATTAGCAGGTGAATATACCGGTCTTGGAAGTAGCAAATATTGGCCAAAAGATGAACAAAAGCTCAAAACTTTCAAGTGGCAATTCGATTGTCATTATCATTTTGCCAATAATAAAAATGAATGGAACATCGAGCCTTCAAGAAGCGCAAGCAGTTATGCTGCTGTAGTAGCAAAGAAATGCAATCCATAAAGGAGTTAAATGTTCAATGAAAATAATTTTAAATTTAATATTATTTTTTTGTAGCTTAATAGGCATAATTGCAAATTCAAAATTCATTTATAATTTAGGAATTATTTATGATGAATTCAATGTTAGATTGGATGATAGTATTTGCAATTATTTAGATTACGCTACATTGATAATATTTATATTAATAAGCATTATTTCACTCATTAACCTAATAGAATTTTGTAAAAAAGCATGAAAAAAATATTAATAATAACCACAAACATAATAATCGTAGTTTTATTAGTTGTTATTATAGCATTTCAACATTCAAACATAAAAGCCTTACAAAACAATGTTTCTATGTTGTTAACAAGCAACAGTACGACCATGTATTATGATGATTTTTCAATTAAAATTAATGACATTGAGCAATTAACTGACAAAGAGTTTTCCGGCGTAGTATATTTTGGAAGAGACACTTGCCCATATTGTTCCGAATTCAACAAATTAATCAAGCAAAGTGAATTGTTTAATAATATTAAGATATATAAATTTGACACTGACACATGGCGTAAAAATCAGAAATTCAACGATATTTTAAAAATATACAATATAGAAGAAATACCAGTTTTAATAAAAATAGAAAATGGTAAAATTTCAGCAAGATTCGACTATGATAGCAGTTTAAAATATCAAGAACAAATTAAACTCTTAAAAAAATTCATAAAATAACGAAATGGGTTACGAAAATTCGTAGCCCATTTTAAGATTAAAAAACTTTTTAAATGATAGATGAATCATTTTTCTATAGATTAAATTAAATATGATTTGCCCTACGAAAATCTTATCATTTCAAATCATATAAATGACACGAAACACCGTAGCGGGCGGATATTATCTGCCCGTAAATCATCAGTAAACAAGTTGACAGTTTTCATTAGAATTTCATTTATAATTTGACTTATTTAAAAAAAACGGGTCGTCGAGGACGCCGACCCCTACATCGTCAAAAGAAATTTCGTGTTTGAATAAACACTTCATTCCTATATTTATAAAAAAAGAACCGTGAAAATTCACGGTTCTTAACATATCCAAAAACATTATTCGATAGGAGTAAGGTTTTTAAGGCTTACATCCATAATCATTGCTGAGTGAGTAAGTGCGCCGCAGGAAACGAAATCTACGCCGATTTCTGCGATAGATTTAAGCCTCTCCTTAGTAACATTACCCGAGCATTCGGTTTCAGCTCTGCCGCCGATAAGTTCAACTGCTTTTTTCATAGTATCATTATCCATATTGTCAAGCATAATGATATCTGCGCCGGCTTCAACTGCTTCCTTAACCTGGTCAAGGGTTTCGGTTTCAATCTCAATCTTTCTTACAAAAGGAGCGTAAGCCTTTGCCATTTTGATAGCTTTTGTAATTGAACCTGCTGCGCCGATATGGTTATCTTTAAGAAGAACACCGTCGGAAAGGTTGTACCTATGGTTGGTAGCGCCGCCGACTTTAACGGCATATTTTTCAAACGGGCGCATATTAGGAGTGGTCTTTCTTGTGTCAAGGAGGGTTGTGTTTGTACCCTCAAGCTCTTTCATATACTCCCTTGTCATAGTGGCAATACCGCTCATACGCTGAAGATAATTAAGACCTGTGCGCTCGCCGCTGAGGATAGCCTTAATATCACCGTAGATGACACCCAAAAGCTCACCTTTTTTTACCTCGTCGCCGTCTTTAAAATTTGCTTCAAAACGAGCGGTTTTGTCAAGAAGTTCAAATGTGCGCTCAAAAATACCAAGACCGCAGATAATACCGTCCTGCTTGCAAATAAGCTCAGCCTTGCCCTGCTTATCCTCGGGCATAACAGCGTTTGTTGAAACATCTTCACTTGTTATGTCTTCTTTAAGCGTATTTAAAATATAATCGTCAACATTAACCTTGAGTGTTACACCATTTATCATAAAAATCTTTGTCCTTTTCTTTTATTTCATCCATAATGAGCTTTTTAAATTCCTCTTGCCTTTCCTCTTTATTAGGATAAGATGAAAGGTTAACCTCATCATAGTCTACTTTCTTTTCTTCTTTATCGTTTGCAATTATGCCTGCGGCACGCTTAGCGAAAACAAGGCTTTCAAGAAGTGAGTTTGAAGCAAGCCTGTTTTTACCGTGAACACCGTTGCACGCAGTTTCACCGACCGCAAAAAGATGAGCCATTGAAGTTTGACCGTTTAAATCAGTCTTAACACCGCCCATCATATAATGCTGAGCAGGAGTAACTGGAACTTTATCCTTGGTGATATCATAGCCCTCGTCCATACAAGCTTCAAAAATGTTAGGAAAACGCTCGGCTGCCTGCTCGGTTGTCATAGTAGGGAGAGTGAGGTAAACATGGTCTGTGCCAAACTTCTTCATTTCCTCAACAATAGCGTTTGTAACAACATCCCTCGGCTGAAGTTCGTCCGTAAACCTCTCGCCGTTTTCGTTAAGAAGAATTGCGCCCTCACCCCTTACACTTTCGCTGATAAGGAATCTTCTGCCCTTTTTCTTGCTGTAAAGAGTGGTTGGGTGAATTTGAATATAGTTGATATCTTTAAGTTCAACACCGTGCTTAATTGCAAGAGCAAACGAATCGCCGGTGATATGAGGATAGTTGGTTGAATTGAGGAAAAGACCGCCGATACCGCCGGTTGCAAGGATAATATCCTTAGCAATAACACATCCCATTTCGCCGTATTCATCCTGGCAAACAATACCCTGGCAAACATTGCCCTTTTCAATAAAGTCAATCATAGTGGTTTTTGCAACTATTGTGATATTTTCCTTTTGCTTTGCAATGTTAAGAAGCGTATCGGTAATTTCCTTGCCTGTTTCATCCTTGTGATGAAGAATTCTGTTTCTTCTGTGAGCACCCTCACGAGTATAATCGTATTCGCCGTTTTGGTCGGTGTCAAAATCAACGCCGAGGTCGATAAGAGTACCGATTACCTCCTGAGATGACTCAATCATAACACGAACGGAGTCAGGGTCATTTTCCCAGTGACCTGCTTTCATCGTGTCTTCAAAATAACATTTAAAATCGTTTACATCTTTAAGCACGCACACACCGCCTTGTGCGAGCATAGAGTCACATTCGTCAATATGTTCCTTAGTAATAATAAGAACATCCTTTTCCTTTGGTAAGCAAAGCGCCGCAAAAAGACCTGCAACGCCACTGCCTACAATGACTACATCCGTTTTAATGTATTCCTTGTTTTTCATCAGATTTATTAAGAGCGTATGCTCCCTCTCCTATAGTTAATATGATAGATTTGGTATAAGAAAAATTCAGTTAACTTTTGCCTATACTTATTTAAATATATAATTATTTTTGCAAAATGTCAAGGTTGATAAGTAATATTAGTTATGATAAAATATAAAAAAAGACTTTTTTTGCCGAAAGGGACAGAAAAATGAATGTTTATGATTTTGACAATACAATTTATGACGGCGAAACGCTGATTGACTTTGCGCTTCATTATGTTAAAACAGACCCTAAGATTTGGAAATATATACCAAAGCTTTTAATCATCTGTTTTAAAGACGCATTTCATCTTTTCACCGTTGAGGAAGCTATTGAAGCTTATGCAAGCTTTCTTGAGGGGTATTTTATTCACATAAAAACGCTTGACGAGGATGTTATTAGGTTTTGGAATAAGAACGAGAAAAAAATAAAACCTTGGTATAATGAGGTTAAGCGTGACGATGATATTATTGTGTCCGGTTCGCTTGATTTTTTGCTTGACGAAATTATGAAAAGAATCGGCGTTAAAAATTATGTTGGCTCATCGATAGACCCCAAAACAGGCAAGTTCAAGCGCTTATGTTTTCTTGAAAATAAAGTAAAAATATTTAACGAGCTTTATCCGAATGCGCATATTGACAATTTTTATACCGATTCTATGAACGACAAGGCTATGATGGACATTGCAGACCATGTTTACCTTGTCAGCGGCGACAAAATCGAGCAAATAAAGTAGGGAGAAATTATGACGAAGCTTACATTTATTACAGACACTCACCACTACAGCAAAACTCTCGGCACAACGGGTCGTCAATATTTTTTAAGAAGCGGTTCTGACCAAAAGTGCCTTGCCGAAACAGGTGAAATAATTGACGCTGCATTTGAAAAAATTGCAAAAAGTGACACCGACGCTGTTATGATAATCGGCGATGTTACAAATGACGGTGAAAAAGTATCGCACATTGAGTTTAAACAAAAGCTCGAAAAGCTTGCAAAGTCAAAGCCTGTTTATATAATTACTTCAACCCACGACTGGTGTTGCGACGAAAATCCGAGGAGGTTTAGCGGCGGCATTGTTACTCACGATGTTGAAACAATGAAAAGCAGTGAACTTCGTGATTTTTACTTTGACTTCGGACCGAAGCAGGCCATAAGCGAATACATCACCCATATAGGCACAACTTCTTATGTCGTTTCACTTAGCGAAAATGTCAGGCTTCTTGCGCTTAATGATGACAAAAACGGCAACGACCACGCAGGTTTTACCGAGGAGCACTTTTGCTGGATAGAAGAACAAATTAAAAAGGCAAAAGATGACGGATGTATATTAATAGGTATGGAGCATCACCTTTTAACTCCTCACATCAGTCCGCTCATCACAGGCGGCGGAACTTGTGTTGCTGACAGAGAATATGTTGCCTCTCGTCTTGCTGACGCAGGATTAAAATATATGTTTGTCGGTCACAGCCATATGCAAAGTACAACAGATTTTAAGTCAAAAGCGGGAAATGTGATTAAAGAAGTCAATGTAGGTTCACTTGTCGGCTACCCTGCGCCTATTGTTAATGTTACCGTCAGCAACGACGAAAGAGTTGAATATACGGTTGACCATCTTGAAAAATTCACCCTTGACGGAAAAGAAATTAACGCTCAAAAATTTCTTGCAAACCACTGCACTGCACTCGTTCACAGATTGCTCGACTGTGCAAACAAAGATGAATTTTGCGCCAGATTGAATGCGCTCGGCATAAACGGTAAAAAAATTTCAAATTTATTTTTTGCAATCAAGCCTGTTATGGATATTATCCGAGATAAAGATGTTAAATATACATATAATAAACTCAGGCACTTAGGTCTTGGCAGATTTATTGACAAAAATCTTGCAGAAAAATTTAAAGACACAAAAATTCTTGACATTGTTGACAGAATTACGCTTTCAATAATGGACGGAAGCTTGGTAAAATATGACAGAAACTCGGACTACTATAAACTCGTGATAAGTTTTGTTACAATTCCGAGCAAAATTTTTAAGAAAAATATTGATTTTAAAAAGCTGATTTTTGCCGTAGATGCAGTTTTAACCGGCGGAAGATATGATAATCAAAATGATGTGTTATAAATTATAATTTATAAGAGGTTGACGGCGTTGCCACATTATAAAGGCGACCACAGTGTATAGTGTAGTATGATAGTAAACACATGTGCAAGATGATAGTATACAGAT
>UQEY01000020.1 GCA_900540235.1 uncultured Eubacteriales bacterium | reverse complement strand
TAATTTATTAGAATGTTTTCGGCAGGAGCAAGCCCCTTCCCTACGAATAGTCCTATTGAATTTTTAAAACTCGGCACGGTTTAGCCACTTTATCGACAGTCTAAAATGCTCTTTCGTTTGAAAGAGCATTTAGTTTGCCTATGAGCCAATTAGAGGTTCATAGGCTTTATTTTATTCGTTTTTATTTTAGCTTAGTCGCAAGAAGCCTTAATTAATTTCTATTAATATTTAATCGGGCTTGAAGCGAGATACTTGTTAACCATAAGTGCTACTTTAAATACGATAGCGTCGTCAAATTCTCTAAGGTCAAGACCTGTAAGCTTCTTAATCTTTTCAAGTCTGTAAACAAGCGTATTTCTGTGAACGAAAAGCTTTCTTGATGTTTCCGAAACATTAAGATTATTTTCAAAGAACTTTTGAATAGTAAAAAGTGTTTCCTGGTCGAGTGAATCGATAGAACCACGCTTAAATACTTCCTTCAAAAACATTTCGCAAAGAGTGGTAGGAAGCTGATAAATAAGCCTTGCAATGCCGAGGTTTTCATAGCTGATAATAGTTTTCTCAGTGTCAAAAACTTTGCCGACTTCAAGTGCAACCTGCGCTTCTTTAAACGAATGAGCAAGTTCCTTGATACCTGTTACACAAGTGCCGATACCGATAATAGCATTGAAATAAAATTCACTCAAAAGCGTATCGTTGATTGAACGGGCGAGCTTTTCAAGGTCCTTGATGTCAACATTAGGCCTAACCTCTTTAACAAGGGCAATATCGCTTTCGTTAACATTGATAACAAAATCTTTGCTCTTATCAGGGAAAAAGTTTTGAATAATGTCAAAAACAGAAATTTCCGTTTCCTGGGTTGTCCTTATTAAAAATACAACTCTTGAAGCGTCATTATTAAAATGAAGCTCACGAGATTTGATATAAATATCACCCGGAAGAATGTTGTCCAATATTACATTTTTAACGAAGTTTGACCTGTCAAACTTTTCGTCATTGTTTTGCTTAATTTGGTCAAGGGCAACTGCGATAAGCGAAGAATAGTGGCGTGAAAGTTCGTCGGTTCCGTCAACAAATACCGCATATTCAGGACGAACGAGAACATCAAAAGTAGTATATGTTGCATTGTCAACACAAGTTTGAGCAGAATTAAACACACCCGATGTAACTACGCCTTTCCTAACTTCACCGATTAAGCCAAGCTCACTGCACGCAATAACAGTACCGGTTTCATCAACAACACCGATAGTTCTGTCAATCGCTTCTCTCATTTGATTAACTATTCCTTGAAATAATCTGTTTGGCATTATATTCACCTCTCTGTTTTATAGGCACTATGCACAAATAAAAAGTGCACAAAAAGTATAAGTCCTACTTGTTAGTATTATACAAGATGTTTAATCAATTTGCAACTATTTTACAAAAAAACTTATATATTTTTGTGCAACTTGTAACCGAGCCCTACTTTTTTCCACAATATACACTATATATTGTTAGTGATATTGTTAAAATACATATTTATTGTCACTTTTTGTCGCTTATCATCGATAATTCTTTTTCACTTATATATCGACATTCGCCCTCTTTCAGGCTTTCGTCAAGATACAAGTTGCCCATTTTTATCCTTTTAAGTTCTACAACTTTTAAACCGAAGCGTGCAAACATTCGCTTAATTTGGTGGTACATTCCCTGCTTAATTTCAACTCTTGCAGTGCAAAAATCGCCGTCTGCGGCTTCAAGCTTTGCACCCATACACTTTTCATCTTTAAGCTTCACACCGCTTTCAAACTCTTTTACAACCGTTTCGTCAAACGGCTTGTCAAGTTTTGCTATATAAGTTTTCGGAATATGATTTTTCGGCGATAAAATCGAATGTGCAAACTCACCGTCATCCGTAATAAGCATAAAACCCGTAGTATCTTTGTCAAGCCTGCCGGCAGGGAAAAGATTTTTCCTTTTCATTTCAGCAGGCAAAATATCAATCACACTCTTGTCACCCTTGCCGTCTGATGCCGATATAACACCTTTCGGCTTATTCATCATTATATATACATATTTATAATAGTATATCCTGTTTTCATCCAAAAAAAGCTCGGCGGTGTTTTCGTCAAGCTTTTTCTTTGCGTCTTTAAGTGCAACACCGTTTTCGTTTACTCTGCCGGATTTAATGAGCGATATTGCGTCTTTTCTCGATATTTGAAGTGCCGTGGCAACTATTTTGTCTAATCTTTCCATAACTTAAACTTTTGTATCAAAGCCTACCAAGTAGCCGTCGGAAGCCGAGGGGTTGCAAATATCCCCGCCGATAAGCACACCGTTTGAAACAAGCATATCGGCAATAATATGCTCGCCCTCTTTGCAGTTTGTTACGGTATATGTGTAAAGCGTGGCTTTTTGACCCTTGTAGGCACTTAAATCAAAACCTTGATTTTTTTGAATTTCATTATAATTTTTGTATACATCATTCCAGTTTGTCGGAATGGTTATCTCTTTTTTCTCATATTCTTTTGCAAGTTCAAAGCCGTATTTTTTTAAATACGCACGCCTTTCATTGTCCGTTTTAACGCTTATCGTTGTTGAAACACTTTGAATTTTCTCCGTTTTGTTTGCCGCAAAAGTAATAAGAATAACAAGTATTCCCGTCAGCGCAAGTATAATTCCGAAAATCTTTTTTGCACTGAGCTTAAATGTAAACATCTTCATAAAATCACCTGTTTAATCTTATGAAGAAAAGAAGATTAATATTATTAAATGTGAAAAATATATCGTTTGTAGGACTCAGCGCTCCCCCGCTGAAATTTTTAAATCACAATATATTCTTCTATCTTATTAAGATAAACAATATCAACCGTTGCGTCAATAACCGTACCGTCTGCTGTGTATTCCTCACTGTGAATAACACCGTCATTTCTTATATCATTAATTATTGAGCCTTTGCTAAACGGAATAAGAAGCTTAACCCTCTTTTTCGTTTGGGGGAGCGCATTTTGAATTGCCAAAAGCAAATCATCAATTCCCTCTCCTGTTTTCGCACTGATTTTGACACTTGTTTTAGCGTCGGCAAACGGAAAAGCAATGGCTGACGGCGAATGTGAAAGGTCGCACTTGTTAAACACCGTTATAACCGGAACGCTTATGTTTTCGTCAGGGAAAAGCGAAGTTAAAATGCTGTTTGTAGTGGCAATATTGTCATAACACTGCGCACTTGAAGCGTCGCACACATTAAGAATTAAATCGGCATATGTCGCTTCTTCCAAAGTCGAACGAAATGCGTCAACAAGCTGGTGCGGCAAGCGGCTGATAAAACCGACCGTATCAATAAGCATAATTTGCTGACCGTTTGGCAAAACAAGTTTTCTTGCAGTCGGATCAAGCGTTGCAAAAAGCTTATCCTCTTGCAAAACACCTGCGTCTGTAAGTTTATTCATCAGCGTCGACTTGCCTGCATTTGTATAGCCTACTATTGCAACGGATATTGCTCCGTTTTTCTTTCGCCTTTCGTGGAGCATATCTCGTCTGCTTTTTACTTTGTCAAGTTCTTCTTTAATATTTTGAATTCTGCGCCTGATATGCCTTTTGTCACTTTCAAGCTTAGTTTCACCCGGACCTCTTGTGCCGATACCGCCGCCAAGTCGTGAAAGCGAAACACCTTTGCCCGTAAGCCTCGGCAGCGAATATTTAAGCTGAGCAAGTTCAATTTGAAGCTTACCTTCTTTCGACCTTGCTCTGCCTGCAAAAATATCGAGTATAAGCGTAGTTCTGTCAATTACCCTTGTGTTCGTTTCATCTTCAAGATTCCTTATTTGAATCGGCGTAAGCTCGTCGTCGGCAATAATAAGGTCAATTTCCGAGTGTTCGCAAAAGCGTGTAATATCATACAAAAAGCCTGTGCCGACATATGTTGCAACTTCCGGCGTAGGTCTTTTTTGAACGGAAGTACCGACTACCTCAGCCCCGGCTGTTTTTGCAAGTTCCTCAAGTTCTTTCAGTGATATATCCGCATTAAACCTAGTCGTATCAACAGATATTAAAAGTGCACGCTCTTTCTTTTCATCAGTGTTGTTAATTTCCATCTTATTTACCAACAAGCTCCTGTAATACTTTATTTGCAATAGGACCTGCCGTTTGCGAACCAGAATTACCGTGCTCAACAAGAACAACAAACGCATACGGATATTCTTCGTCGTCCATAAAGCCTACAAACCACGCAGTATTGTGCGAGTCGATATTATCTATTTGGGCAGTACCCGACTTTGCACAAAGGTGAAGTCCTTTATAGTTATAATCGCCGTACTGAGTTTTAACATTATTTCTTAAAAGTTTTTTCATTTGGCTTGCCGTATCACTCGAAAGAATCGGAGTTTCCTTGGTCTTAAAACCGAGGTCAAGTGCCTTGCCTGCTTTTGTTGCAAAGCTTTCAACCATATTGATTGACACTGCTTTGCCGTCATTTGCTATTGCGCCTGCAAGCCTGAGCATTGCAACAGGAGAAACGAGCGTGTCACCCTGACCTATACCTGTCCAGCCTACATAATCGTCGGCATCGCTCTTTTCAAGGAAAAATCTTCCGGTTGAAGAAGTGATATCCCCGTTTACCGAAACTGCCGAAGTAAGGCCGAGTTCTTTAGCCGTGTCAGCAAGTTTTTCAGGACCGAGTTCAATCGCAATTTGAGCAAATGCCGAGTTGCACGATTTTGCAAGTGCCTGCTCAAAAGTGAGTTTTCCGTGCCTTGCGTTACATTCAATCGGTGTACCCGAACCCGGGTCGTATTCGCCGGTGCATCTAAATGTTCGGTCATAAATATCCGAAATATTTTCAATAGCGCAAATTGCAGTCACAATCTTAAAAGTAGAACCCGGAGTGTAAAGACCCGTCAAAAGTCTGTTTATATACGCACCCTCGTATGCTTCGTTATCGTCAAGGTCGCTCGGTTTGTTTTGAGGGTCGTAACTCGGGGTTGAAACCATAACAAGTATTTCACCCGTTTTGTAATTCATAACACCTACCGTGCCTGCCTTATAATTTGAAAGCGCTTTGTATGCAACATCGCACGCATCTGCGTCAAGTGTAAGCTGCATATCGTTACCGCTTCCGTTTTTAACAACACTGTATATGCCTGTTAAAGAATTATAACCCGTAAGCTTAGCCTTATACACATTTTGTACACCTGTAGAAATAAAGCCTTGAAGGTCGCCCACAGCGTGAAGTGTAGCTTTTCTTGTTGTGAGAGAGTCGTTATATTCTCTCTTTCCGTTATTTGTTTCGGCAAGGCTTCTGCCGTTTCGGTCGGTAATTTTGCCTGCACCGATAAGTTCACCGTTATAATAAAGATGACTGTTATACGGTTTCATAACCCAACTGTCACCGTCACTCAAAAGACTGTAGGTCATAAAACCCAAACCAAAAACAAACGCAAACACAAGTATCCAGAGGAATATACCTCTTCTTGTTATCATTTTCATTTCTTCTTAGCACCTCCGAGATAACTGTAGGTACGCACATCACTTGCCTTAATAAACGCAAGCACAAGCCAACAGCTCATAAGCGAAGTACCGCCCTGGCTTACAAAAGGAAGCGTAACACCAGTAAGCGGTAAAATATCGGTAATACCGAAAATATTGAGTGCGCACTGAAAAAGCAGCATACCTGCACCCGCAACTGCGGCGATAGAATAAAAAGTGCTTCTTGCGGCAATAGAATTCACAAGCGCCGACACCGCAATCGCAACAAATGAAAGCACAAGTACAATAGCGAAAATGTATCCCCATTCCTCGCAAATAACGCCGAAAACATCATCGGTATAAACAAGGTAATTATCAAAAAACTTTCTTATATTTCCGTTGCCTATTCCAAGACCCAAAAGACCGCCTGAAGCAATACCCGTCAAAATATGGGTTTGCTGATAGCCTTTGCCGTACGGGTCCTCCCAAATATGGCGATAAACGGAAAAACGAGCCGTAACATAAGGCTTGTACTTAATTACAATAGCACCGCCCAGACCTGCCGCAGCAACAGCCAAACCGGCTGTTTTTATATCGCCCGAATTCATAAATGCAATAATCAAAAATGTAACGAAAAAGATAAGCGCCGCACCAAAGTCACGCATAAGTATAAGTGCACCTACGCAAGCAACAGAAAAGATGATAAATCGGATAATATTCTTGCTTGTTTGTATTTTTTCAAGCGTAGCCGCACCAACAAAAATAAATGCAACTTTAACAAATTCCGACGGCTGAAGTGTAAACGAGCCTACGCTTATCCAGTTTCGTGCGCCGTATTTTTCACTGCCGAAAATAAGATTTACCGCAAGAAGCAGTATACCCGCAATCGCAACCGGCAACCTCAGTTTCATACAAAGGTCAACATCGCCGAGTATAAAAGTAAGCACCGTAAACGCAACAACACTGACTGCTAAAATGATAAGCTGTTTAAAGCAAGCGTTCGGACTTACTGAGCCGATAACGGTCAAACCTACACCCGAAAGGAAAAATGCTATAAATTCAAGTTCAAAGTTTCTTCTGTGTAAAATCACATAAAGCAGTGTAACATATACCCATTCAAGCGCAATTAAAACAACGCTTGCAGCCATCGCTTTAAGCGAAAAAGTATCATGTGCACCGGCAGCTTCAAACCCTGTAATAAGCTGAAAAACACTTAACACAAAAAGCAGTGCAAAGTTATTAATCGGCTTTATGTTTGGTATTTTTTTAGCTTTTTTTGCCATTTATCTTACTCCTTATTATTTTTCGTAGAAAACAAATACTCTGTCGCCGAATGTAATTGTATCCTCATCAAAAATGAGTTGTGGCTGAGTAATAAATCTGCCGTTAAGCTTCGTTCCGTTGTGACTGTTAAGGTCCGACAGTGCCCAACCCCTTGAAGTCAAATGTATTCTTGCGTGCTCACTGCTGACGGTATCAAGATTAATTTGAATATCAGCCTCGTTTCCTCTGCCGATAAGCACATCTTTTTTTCTCAAATAAATAGGTCTGTGAGTTTTGACATCAACCAAAACCGCATATGCTATATTACCGCTCGGTTGTTTAAGCTCCGTTGCGGCATTTCGCATTTGATTTTTCGACTGAGTTGAAACAGCTTCGGCACACAAAAATTTGAGCGGTATTGAGCCGATAGTAATTATATCTCCGTCCTCAATCGTTGCACTGCCGTTGATTTTTTTGTCGTTAATCTTAACCCCTGTTTTTGAAAAAGTATCGGTTATTACCCACTCTTTTCGCTTTTTTGCAATAACAGCGTGAAAACGGGAAACATTCGGCATAGGCAAAACAATGTCGTTAGATTTACTTTTACCGATAGATGTTTCCCAGCGGTCAATGTCAATAATCGAGCCGTTGTTTTGGTCAACAAGCTGAGCAAGCTTGTGAAGCCTCGGTCTGTTTCTGAAAAGGGATATTATGCAGGTAAAAAGAATTATTACAGCTAATATAGGCAGTACATATCTGAGCACGCCTGTAAGTAAAGTCATTATCGACTCCAAGCCGGTCACTCCTTAAATTATATATTTTAAAATTAAGTATCAAATAATTATATCAATAATATCGTTTCCAGTCAAATATTTTGGAAAATTTTAATAATTTTATAACATCATAAATTTTATTTATGCATATCAAATCAAAAACACACAGCAAAATGAATATTATCTGCCGGTTAAAGCGCAATTTACTCAAATGTTATGTTTGGTTGACAAATTTCCACGCCAAATTGGTAGGCAAAACGGCTTTGTTGTGGTATATTATGCGTAGAGGTGATGCAAATGACACTCGGTCAAAAATTATTTGAAATGCGAAAAAAAGCAGCTCTTTCGCAAGAACAGGTTGCCGAAGTTTTAGGCGTAACAAGGCAAACTGTATCAAAATGGGAAACCGACCAAACAACTCCCGACTTTGATAAAATCATTCCGATAAGTAAACTTTATAATGTAAGCGTAAATGAACTTTTCGGTGAAGAATCAAAAGAAGAACAGATAAACGAAAACATTGATAATCAAAACAGTCAGAATAATGATGACAATAATAACAATATGTCAGAACAAGAAATGTTTGAATTAAATCGCAAATACAAAAAGCGCTTTGCAATTTTACTTTCGGTTGCTATATGCCTTTACATTTTATCTGTAATTCCGTTTATAGTATTTGAAAGTACGACTTTAATGATAGTAACATTTTTCATTATGATAGCCGCCGCAACCGCAATGATAGTTTTCGGCGCTGTATCAAAACCGAAATTCGGCAAAAAGGCAGAAAACGATTTGCCGCAAAACAACTTGTATAAAAAAATTTGCAGTATTATGTCCGGCGTAATTCTTGTAATTTATCTTTTGGTAAGCTTTTTAACAGACGCTTGGTATATCACTTGGGTACTTTGGATAGTTTATGCCATTGCCTGCGAAATTGTAAAGCTGATTTTTTCACTTAAAGGAGCTGAGATAGATGAATAAAAGTAAAAAAGCAATAATCGCACTTATTTCCGTTTTAACTGCACTTGCTCTTTTTTTGGTAGGAATGATGTCTTTCGTTATTGCAGGCAAAGAAAAAATTTTCAATTCAGCCGGAGATAATATAAGCAAAATAAGCAAAACCAAGACAGTGATTTTTAATGAAAATTATAATTTGGCTGATTTTAACTCACTAAAACTTGATGTCAGCGTTGCGGATATAACATTCAATCAAAACGATACCGCCAACACGGTTACCGTTACCGTCTACGGCAAAAAAGATAACAAATTTAATGGCGAAATTAAAGACAAAACTCTTTCGCTTGACGAAACTTACGGCAGAGTAACCGTTGACTTAAAATCTCTTTTTAACAACTTTGGCATTAACGCTCTTAAAATAGTTGTCAGTGTGCCTCAAAATTTCAATTATCCGATTGACATTTCTTCAAGCGTGGGCGACATCAACTTTCAAATACCTTTTACCTCAAAACTTGATGTGGACCTTGATACCGGTAACTTCAATGCCCAAAACCTCGGCGGCAAATTTGACATAAGCACTGACACCGGTGACATTTATATAAATAATGCTTCGCCGTGTGAAAATTCAAGTGCCGAAACCGATACAGGCGATATCACTATTGAAAATATGTCAAACATAAATGTAGAATATGAAACCGATATGGGCGACGCCGCAGTTTATAATAATGACAAAAATTCAACCACAACTCTTTCCCTTTCAACCGATACGGGAGATATAAATGTAAATTAAATTTTAGTTTGCAATCGGTTGACGGCGTTGCCACATTATAAAGGCGACCACAGGTCGCCCCTACGAAAGTCTTATCATTTTAGACTATTTAAAATAGAAAAATCACCGTAGGGGCGAACTGCGTTCGCCCGCTAAACTATAATTTATCCCAACAAAAAACGACAGCCCTTTGACTGCCGTTTTTATTTTTTATAAATCAACCGTTATTTGACGGATGAGGCATATAATTATAAAGTTCAAGCGCAAGTTTGTTAATCGGAAGGGTTTGAACAAGTACCCTGCCCGGACCTGTAACAACCGTGTTAAAAAGTCCCTCGCCGCCAAAGAAAATATTTTTAGCGCCCTTGATTGTTTGAATATCCATACTGCAAGTGGCGTCCATCATAGCAAGATGACCCGTATCAAGAACAAGCTGTTCACCGGCTTGAAGATTATATTCAACAATAGAGCCGTCAAGTTCAATAAACACGATTCCCTCGCCGTCAAACTTCTGCATAATAAAACCTTCACCGCCGAAAAGACCGCCGCCAAGGCTCTTTTTAAAGTAAACAGACATATTAACACCCGGCGTTGAAGCCAAAAATGCGCTTTTTTGACAAATAATTTCCTGACCCGGATGAATTTCAATCGCACGAATATCGCCCGGGCAACAACTTGTAAACGCAATCATACCGTTACCGCCACGGCATGTGTATCTGTTTTGAAACATTTTATCCCTTGATAAAAGTCTACCTATAGCCTTTCCAAGCCCGCCGTTTGTGGTGGTTTCCATAACCATATTAGGCGTCATCCAGCTCATTCCGCCGCCCTCGGTAATCATCTGTTCACCGTCATTTAAATAGCAAATCACAGCCGGAAACGGTGCGCCTTTAATTTCGTATTGCATAACATACTCCCCTTTCGGTTATATAAAATATTAAACTGTTTTAAACTAAAATATCTATTATTTTCTGAATACATAGTATCATATATAACCCCTATATTCAATATATTTTATAACATTTATTAAAATTACATATTGAACTTGTGTTAATTAGGGTATATAATTGTTTCGTACAATTATAATAATTTATAGGAGTTATATTATGAAGACTTTTTTAGATAAAGACTTCTTACTTGAAAGTGAATATGCAAAAAAGCTTTTTCACGAATACGCTGAAAAAATGCCGATTTGCGACTATCACTGCCATTTAAGTCCAAAGGAAATTTATGAAAATAAACAACCTGAAAACATTTCAGACTTGTGGCTTTCCGGCGACCACTACAAGTGGAGAGCTATGAGGAGCTGCGGTATTGACGAAAAATATTGCACCGGCGACGCTTCACCGAAAGAAAAGTTCGAAAAATTTGCTTACACTTTGCAGTATTGCATAGGTAATCCGCTTTATCACTGGGCTCACATTGAGCTTCAAAGATATTTTGGAATTGACACTGCGCTCAATGCAAAAACTGCCGATGATATTTACGAGCGTGCAAACAAGGCTATTGCCGACGGCGATTTTGCTCCTCAAAGCCTTATTATGAAAAGTAATGTTAAAGTAGTTTGCACAACAGATGACCCTGTCGACGATTTAAAATATCATAAACTATTAAAGGATGTTGACGGTTTTGACTGTAAAGTTTTGCCTACTTTCAGACCTGACAGGGCGCTCAATATTCACCTTGACGGCTTTGCCGATTATATCAAAACACTCGGCGAGGTTGCAGGCGTTGAAATCAAAACAGTTGACGATGTTATTACTGCTCTTCTTAATCGGGTTGAATATTTCCACTCGGTAGGTTGCCGTGTATCCGACCAGGCTTTTGACTGCCCGCCGTATGCTCCGGCAAGTAAAGAGGAAGTAAACGCAATATTTAACAAAGCTATGAACGGCGAAAAACTCAGCGAGCACGAATGTGATGTTTACAAAACTCCTATAGTTATCGCCCTCGGTGAAAAGTACAGTGAACTCGGCTGGGCTATGGAAGTTCATATCGGTGCTATGCGCAATAATAACACGCTTATGTTTAACAAAATCGGCGCTGACACAGGCTTTGATTCGGTCGGTGACGACAATATTGCAAAGCCTCTTTCAAGGCTTCTTGACGCACTTAATGTTAACAATAAGCTTCCAAAAACCATTTTGTTTAACCTTAATGATAAGGACAATACTGTTCTTGCAACTATGCTCGGCAACTTTCAATCAAGCGATGCTCAGTCTAAAGTTCAGTTTGGTCCTGCTTGGTGGTTCCTTGATACGATGGACGGTATGACCGCTCAGATGAAATCGCTCGGCAATCTCGGCGTACTCGGCAAATTCGTCGGCATGGAAACGGACAGCCGTTCATTTACATCATACGGCAGGCACGAATATTTCAGAAGAATTATGTGCAACCTTATCGGCTCTTGGGTTGAAAACGGTATGTACGCTTATGATGAAGATATCCTTAAAGAAATTGTTGAGGGTATCAGCTATAACAACGCTATTAATTATTTCAATTTTGATTAACGGAGGAAAAAGTTATGAATCTCAATTTAAGACCAAAAGAAGAATGCACTTTTGATGAAATTTCACTCGGCGAAATTATGCTTCGTCTTGACCCGGGTGAAGGAAGAATAAAAACTGCCCGTTCTTTCCGTGCTTGGGAAGGCGGCGGCGAATACAATGTTGCAAGAGGTTTGCGCCGTTGCTTCGGTTTAAAAACAGGTGTCGTTACCGCTTTTGCAGATAACGAAATCGGTTATCTTCTTGAAGACCTTATTCTTCAGGGCGGCGTTGACACTTCGCTTATCAAGTGGGTAGCGTATGACGGTATCGGCAGGGATGTCAGAAACGGCATCAACTTTACAGAGCGTGGTTTTGGTATCCGTGGCGCTGTAGGTGCTTCCGACAGAGGTAATACTGCCGCTTCTAAAATCAAACCGGGCGACATTGACTGGGACTACATTTTCGGCACTCTCGGTGTTCGTTGGCTTCACACAGGCGGTATCTATGCCGCACTCAGCGAAGATTCGGCAAACACTGTTATTGAAGCAGTTAAGAAGGCTAAAGAATATGGCACAATCGTTTCTTACGACCTCAACTACCGTCCGTCACTTTGGGAAGGTATCGGCGGTCAAGCCAAGGCTCAGGAAGTTAATAAGGAAATTGCAAAATATGTTGATGTTATGATTGGTAACGAGGAAGATTTCACTGCTGCTCTCGGCTTTGAAGTTGAAGGCAACGAT
This sequence comes from uncultured Eubacteriales bacterium, assembly GCA_900540235.1. Taxonomy (GTDB): domain Bacteria; phylum Bacillota; class Clostridia; order Oscillospirales; family Acutalibacteraceae; genus Eubacterium_R. The sequence continues at coordinate 21,611 of UQEY01000020.1, read as the reverse complement.
GCTGAACTCAAGGAACTCAACCTTGACGGTTACTACAAGATGATTGAAACAGTAACAAAGGCTTACCCTAACTTTAAGATTATCGCAACTACCCTTCGTACAGTTAAAACAGCTACAGTTAACGAGTGGAAAGCTATCTGCTGGGCAGACGGTAAGATTTACAATTCAATTCAGTATCCTGAACTTGAAATTATGGACCGTGTCGGCGGCGGCGACTCTTTCGCATCGGGTCTTATTTACGGTCTTATGACTTATGAAGACCCTCAAAAAGCTGTCAACTACGGTGTTGTTCACGGTGCGCTCGCCATGACAACCCCTGGTGATACTTCAATGGCATCGCTCAAGGAAGTTGAAGCAAAAGTTCACGGCGGCTCAGCTCGTGTTCAGCGTTAATTTATTATTGTAAAAAATATATATTCGTAGGGGTAAACTGTGTTTGCCTCAAAATTACGAAACACAGGAGATAAAAACTATGTCAAATAAAATTGAAACACTTGCAAAAATTCAAGAAGTAGGTATTGTTGCCGTTGTTCGTGCAACTTCTATTGAGCAGGCTGAAAAAATCACCGACGCTTGTATCGCCGGCGGTGTAGCTGCTATTGAACTTACCTTCACCGTTCCTCACGCAGACAAGCTTATTGAAGCTATGAGAGCTAAGTATTCAAGCGGTGAAATCATCATCGGCGCAGGCACAGTTATGGACGCCGCTACTGCTCGTATCGCTATTTTGGCCGGTGCAGAGTATATTGTTTCACCTTACTTTGACCCTGAAACAGTTAAGACTTGTAACCGTTACGGTATCCCGTCAATGCCGGGTATCTACACTCCGACAGAAGCTGTTCACGCTATGGAATGCGGTGCAGATGTGCTCAAGGTATTCCCGGGTGATATCGCTACTCCGTCATTTATTAAAGATATTCACGGCCCTATCCCTAACGCTGTTATGATGCCATCGGGCGGTGTTGATGTTGACAATGTTAAAGACTGGATAAAGGCAGGCGCAGTAGCTGTCGGCGCAGGTTCATCACTTATCAAGGGCGCTAAGACCGGCGACTACGATTTAATTACCGAAACAGGTAAGCTCTTTGTTGAAAGAATTAAAGAAGCAAGAGCAGAAATGAAAAAGTAAACATTTAAGCCACTAAAAAAGCGTAAGTCGTTTGACCTACGCTTTTCTTTTTGCCTATCGGATTAATTTTACTGTTAAATATTTCTCCAAACAACCTCTGCTTTGGTTATTATCTCTTTTAAACGGTCATTTGACTTTAATTTAAAGTCAAGCAATTCACAAAAAGAGTTGAAATAAATTTCCGTTTCCGGTTTATTTGCTTCGCAAACAGAATAAGCATTATATAAATTATCATTTCTTTCTATTGAATATTCAGTATCTTTCCATTTTATAACAATCTCCCTGCCATAAATCAAACTCTCTTTAAAATCGTTCATATTTTTATATTTAGGATATTCAAGAATATGCTCATTTTTCGTGTTCATTACCATAATCTCCTTTTTCTTAAAAACAGGAATATTTTCTTTTGTATAGTTTATCGGAGAAGAAAAATTCGGTTTACCATTTGTCCAATCTATATTGTGATCATGAGGATTTGAATGCATATGTCCCTTATTGTGATCAGAATAATGTCTTTCTCTTGTAGCCTTTCCATCTTCTCCTATTTTTGTTAATCTGCATTCACCATTTTTATCAAAAGTTTCTATTATTTCTCCCGGTTCACCCAAAAATCTTTCTGCTTCTTTACTTTTTGGTGTCCATGCCTGTTGCGGTTCAGGGTTACCTGCGCTTTGACCGTCGGTAGAACCGACACCCTTTCGTGCTGTCGGTCGTTCAACATAGCCGTAAAATGTTTTTATATAAACATCGGGATGTGCTTTGGTTAAATTGTTTGTTTTTGCATAATCAACTTCGATTACATCGCCTTTCATTTCGTCAAAAGGCTTACCGTAGCAAATAATTTTACTCGGCTTGATTCTGCTTAACATTTCGTTATAGCCAAGCATAAAAAGTGATTTTTGCTTTTTTACACCTACCGTTGAAACGGCAACTATACTACCTTTTTCAATTCCGTCAAAGCAGAAATTAAAACTTGCAAGGTCGCCCCAACGAACGGTTGTTATAACTTTTATTCCTTGCTCTTGCAAAAAAGCTCCGACCCACCTGTTTTTAAATGTGGCAAAAAGCTGCAATGCAATGGGCATTTCAACAAACATACTGAAATCAGGCGTCAAAACGGCTTTAAACCACTTCAGCTTCTCAAGCTTCTTTTCGGGGTCGTTATATATGCTTTCAAACTTATAATCGTCAAGAAAGAAATGTACTATACTTTTGTAATCATTACTTTGATTAACTTTATCATAACCTATTAGGCTTACTTCTTCAAGACTGATTTCTTGTTTTTTTACAAGTGGAAGTTTGAACATACCGACGCTTCTAAATTGATTTTTGAGAAACATTGGGTCGTTTCTAAATTCATAACTTGTAATAAATTTCATCTCCATTCATATTTTGTCCCTCGGGATAAGCTCACAGATTAGAGATAATTTTTGCTTTTGTCAACTGTTTAACAGATAAATTCAATCGTTTTGGGTTCACAGTCCGATTTATCGGTCTGAAATATTTATTGTATGCACTATAAACTGCATAATATTATGAATTTGAAATTTCGACTTTTATATTTTGGTAATTTTATTAATTTTCTATTACTATCTGTCGTATTTTGTAGATTTTATTTTTGCATTGTGTTAATATATTGCTTAATGTGAAAAGAGGGAGCCAATATATGCCTTCAAAAGCTAAGTCTAAAAAATCTAATAAAAATTCTAAAAAGAAAATAAATAAAAAAGCTGTTGCAATTATAGCCGTGATTCTTGCTTTGGCTATAGTCGGCACTTCAATTTTGATTATGGTTAACCGCCCCGAAAAAGTGTATTACGACTTTGGCAAAGACACTGCAAGAGGATACGATTTGTCGGAGCACAACGGCGATATCGACTGGCAGGCGCTTAAAAGCGAAGTCGATTTTGTGTTTATCAGGGTCGGCTACCGTGGGTACGGTACGGGCAAAATTTGCGAAGATGAAAACGCAAAAGCAAATATGAAGGGTGCGCAAAAGGCAGGTATTCCGTTCGGCGTTTATTTTTATTCTCAGGCAACGAACGAAAAAGAAGCCGAGGAGGAAGCAAATTTTGTGCTGAAAGCTATTGCGCTTTACAAAGTTTCGCTTCCTGTAATTATCGACTACGAATACCCTATCGATGAAAACGGTGAAAATACGGGCAGGCTTTGGGAAGCCTCGCTCACCGGTGAAGAATGTACAAGCACCATTAAAGCTTTTTGTGACAGGGTTGAAAAGTTCGGCTATATGAGCGGAATTTACGCTTCGTCATATCTTTACAACAACAATATAAACACTAAAAAACTCGGTGACGCCGTTATTTGGGTTGCCGATTACAATGAAAATGTAAGTACCTCTTCACCGTATCATATTTGGCAATATTCACGAACAGGAATGAGCGACAATATTGAAAGCAAATATGTTGACTTAAATTATTGGTACAGCAAAAAGCAAAAGTAGGAGGACAAAATGAAAAAATTCGCAAAAATATTATCATTCGTATTAGCAATCGCCATAGTGTTTTCAACAAGCACGACTGCATACGCTTCAACGAAACTCAAAAGCAAATACTCAAACAAAACTTATACTCACCAAAGCAAGTTTGACGGCAAAGATATCGTTTACGGAATAGATATATCTCAGCACAACGGCGATATTGATTTTAACAAAGTTAAATCTAACGGAATAGAATTTGTTTTTGTTCGTGTAGGCTACACAGGTTACACAAAAGACAAACTTTCGCTCAACTATGACAGTAAATTTAAAACATATATTAAAGACGCAACGCAAGCAGGTCTTAAGGTAGGTGTTTACTGGTATGCTCAAGCGCTCAACACTACCGAAGCCACAAGAGAAGCGCAAAAGCTTTTAAGTGCGATAAGCGGACTGAACATAACTATGCCTGTTGTTTATGACTACGAATTTGCAGATTTAAAGGCGGGCAGACTTGACAGTGCAAAACTTTCAAAGAAAAAGAAAACAGCAAATGCACTTGCATTTTTAAACAAAGTTTCAGAAAGCGGATATGACGCTTGTCTTTATGCAAGCGAAAACTTTTTGCTTACTCAGCTAAATGCAAATCAAATTGCAAAAAAATACAAAATTTGGCTTGCAAATTACAGTTCAAAAACAAATTATGACGGCGATTATGAATTTTGGCAGCACAGCTCAACCGGCAGAGTTAAAGGTATGAAAGGTGATGTTGATATCAATGTTTGGTACAAAGGCGAGGAAGTAACCGACCTTAACCCTGAAGTTTATACCGGCAGCCCTATCACTCCGCAGCCACAAGTTAAAATCGGCTCCGTAACGCTCCAAAAAGATATTGACTACTCGCTTGTTTATTCAAACAATACAAATATAGGCATTGCAAATGTTGATGTTATCGGTAAGGGACAGTATGCAGACCTAAAAATCAAGCACAGATTTAAGATATTACCTAAGCAGGTAACAAATCTTAATTATATATCTTCGAGCGATTCAACGCTCACATTCACTTGGGATGCAGTCGAGGGAGTAAATGAGTATGTTATGACTGCATACGATGTTGTAAACGGCAACACATATGAAACCACTGTTGTCGGTTCAACGGCAGGTTCTTTTGATGATTTACCATCGGGCATTTCATATTCAGTGACAGTTGAAGCCAAAGCATACGACTCGCAAGGCGAATCATTTAACGGCATAGCTTCGCAACCTGTTGAGGCTCAAACAACCGGCACAAATGCAAGCGGTCTTAAACTTGACAAAAGAACCAACACTACGCTTACCCTCAGTTGGAACAAAATGATTGGCGTTGACAGCTACAATGTATATATGTTTAACAACGAAAATAAAGAATATGAACTTGTTGAAAATGTTAACTCAAGCACAAACACATTAAAAGTAACTAACCTTGAACCGGGTACATCTTACAGTTTCAGAGTTACTGCTTGCAGCGGTGATACCGAAGGTGAAATGAGCCAAACTTTGAGGTGCGTAACATCGCCTAAAAAAGTTTCGACAAAATCAGCAAAAAGCCGTGCTAAAAAGCGAATCAATTACACTTGGAAAAAAATTAATTGCACCGGCTATCAGTATCAATGGTCAACAAACAAAAGCTTTAAAACAAACTTTAAATCAAAAACTTCAAAAAACACCTCTTGTACAATCAAAACAGCTCAATCTCGCAAAAAATATTATGTAAGAGTAAGAGCATATAAACTTGATTCAAAAGGCGACAAAGTCTACGGCGCTTGGTCAAATACAAAGAGCGTAAAAGTAAGATAATCAATAACTTTTTAAATAAATGGGCGAACAATGTTCGCCGCTACGATATTTAGACATTCTAAAAATGAAACAAATTTCGTAGGGGCGAATATCATTCGCCCGTTTTTTATTGCAAAAAACTCCAATGTATTAAATATGTTATATTTTCTTAATTGTATTGGAAAAATTTATATGATATAATTAAGAAAAACTGTTTTGGAGGAGTACTCATGGCAAAGAAAAACTATATCAAAATAATTTTTTGCACTGTTTTGGCACTTGCGTGTATGTTTTCTTTCGGTGAAATTGACGCATATGCCGCAAGCCTTAAAGCACCTAGCGTAACGGCAGAAAGCACATCTGCCACTTCTGTTAAGCTTAAATGGAAAAAGAACAAAGCAGCAAAAAAATTCACAATCTACCGTTCAACAAAAAAGAACAAAGGCTTTAAAGCTGTTAAAACAGTAAAAAAGTCAACTTTAACTTATACCGACAAAAAACTCACCTGCGGCAAGACTTACTATTATAAAGTTAAAGCAATAAACGGTAAGAAATCTAAGACTTCTAAAGTAAAAAAAGTAAAAGTTGTTCCGGTAAAAGTTAAAACAATTTCTGCCGCTTCTTCAAAATGCGGTGAAATCACTGTTACCTATGGCAAATCGAGCGGTGCTTCGGGTTATCAGCTTTCTTGTTCACCTACAGCAAACGGCAAATTTACCGTTCTTAACACTTCAAATCAAACTTCGTTCACTCACTCGCTTAATATGGGCACTGCTGCTTACTATAAAGTAAGAGCATACAAAACCGTAAACGGTAAAAAAGTTTATTCATCATACAGCAAGGTTGTATCTGCAACCGCTCTTTCGCACAGCTATGGCGCACCTGTCACTTTGGTAAATGCAACTTGCAAATCGGATGGAAGTCAAAGTTACACCTGCACCTATTGCGGCTACAGTTATACGCAAGTAACACCGGCTGTCCCTCACAACTATGTTCAAAATGTTGTTGCACCTACTTGCGGTGCAGACGGTTATACACTTAATGTATGCCTTTCCTGTAAAGATACATTTAAAAGCAATATCACCCCTGCAACCGGCAACCATACATATTCAAGAGCCGTCACCTTAACTCCTGCTACTTGTACAACAAACGGCACTCAGTCTCAAACTTGTACCGTTTGCGGCAAAATTGTAACAACAATTATCAATGCAACCGGTCACAGCCTTGACGACGGAACAGTTACAAAAGCAGCCACTTGTACCGAAAACGGCACGCTCACAAAGAAATGTAAAAATGACCACTGCTCATATTCAGAAATAACTGTAATTCCTGCACTCGGTCACGACTATCAGGTTACAGCTGCAAAAGATGCAACTTGTACAGAGGGCGGCTATGTTACAAAAACTTGCTCAAGATGCGGTGATGCTGTAACCCAAACCACTCCTGCACTCGGTCACGATATTAAATCAACCGTTATTGCTCCGACTTGCACCGAACCGGGCTACACAACAAATGAGTGTACAAGATGCGATTTTACAGAAACTGTTGATATTACAGATGCGCTCGGTCATTCAACAGACAGTTCAAATTATCGCTTAACAGAGGATAACAAGCTTGTAAAAGATTGCACAAGATGTAACGAACCTATTGTAATGACAACCTACACCGTTGACCTTTCAAGTTTAGCCGATTTTGAACTTGTCGGCGTAGCAAAATATGAAAGTGCAAAAAACAAGCTTACTCTCATTTCCTCAAGCATTGTAAGCAAATTTGAGCTTAGCGGCAGTGCCGAAAATCTCACGGTGTCGCTTGATGCAACAGATGCTTCTATCGACACTGAAATCAAGCTTAATAACGCTTCAATCAACAACAGTACTTTCGCTGATGACTGTATCAGAATCAATGACAAATCGCCTTTAAACGAAAATAAAGACGGAACAGACCAAGTTCCGCTTGTTTCTATCTCGGCAAAAGACGGCACAACGAATACACTTATTGTTGCTCAAAAAGGCGGCAACGCTATTGACAGTAACGCCAAACTTGAACTTAAAGGTCACGGTTTATTAAACCTTGACACTGTTTCAACTTCAATAAATTCTATCGGCAAAATCACGATTAAAAATTTGACCCTTAATATCAAATCTCAAAACAGAGGTATCGATACAAAAAAAGATATCAAAGATACTGCCGGCAATATAGTTGACAGCGACTATGCAAATATTGACATTGATGCAAACGCAAACATCACAATCAATTCTACCGACGATGGTATCAGATGTAAAAACATCGAATTTCTTGCATTGAATTTAGATAAAAATCCTGACGATGTCGGCACTGTTGTCGATATCAAAGCAGGAGCAGACGGTATCCAGCTTGAGGGCAAAAAGGGTATCACAATGAACTCGGGTTCAATGACGCTCTCCGGTTCAAAATATGATATCAACTGCAAAAAAGGTTCAATCACCGTCAACTCCCCTGCAACACTTACATATTCAACAACAAACTGTCCTAATGTTTAAGGTTGCAAATAAACAACCATATTCTTCTTAACTGACGATAGGAGAAAGGCGAACAGTGTTCGCCGCTACGGTATTCTTATCATTTTAGACTGTCTAAACCGTAGGGGCTAACATTGTTAGCCCGTTAAATCATAATCAACAAATTCTTATTAAACAAAAAGCTCACGATTAACTCGTGAGCTTTTTTACTATATATTATTTCTACTCTGCGTCCTCTTGAACAGTCAAAACGCAGGAAATTTCGATAACGCTTACAATCAAAAATACAAGCGAACACAAAATTATACAAAGTTTATCCCCTGCTCCCGCTCTGAAAGCGTTTACCAAGCCAAGAATAAAAACAATACCGCTCGGAATGGCAAAAAGCGGTGAAAAATTTTGCAATACTTCAATCGGTGAATATGGCACATCGCAAACAAGATATGTCAAAATTATACTGATAAGGCACATAATAACAACAACCGCCATAAAATTAACCATCAAAATTTGATTAACGCTCAACTCCGCTTTTATCGGTATAATTGAATTTATATCCTTGCCGAGAAGCATTTTAAACTGAGTAATAATTCCTGCCAAAAAATTGATTATATTAAGCGCCCAAAGAAAAATTATCGAAACTTTTTTACCTGTCGTCATTTGCTAAAAACTCCTTTGTTTTTTGAATAAAGATATCCATTTCATCATCGGTACCTATGGTAATTCTTACATAATTTTCAATTCTCGGCAAAGAAAAATAACGGATAAATACCTTTTGGGTTTTAAGATATTCAAACATCTCTTTCATACTGTATTTGTCGTGGGTTGCAAAAATGAAATTCGTTTGAGAGTCAAGCACTTCAAATCCTAATTTTCTCAGTTCGTTCGTAACTCTCTGCCTTGTTTTGATAACTTTTTGACAAGTTGATTTGAAATATTCATCATCTTCAATACTTGCGCTTCCCACTTCAATAGAAATTGAATCAACAGTATACGAATTATACGAATTTTTTACCGCTTCCATAACATCAATAAGCGTTTTGCTGCCTATTGCAAAGCCGATACGAAGACCCGCAAGGCTCCTTGACTTTGAAAAAGTACCGGTAACAAGCAAATTTTCATATTTTTTAACAAGCGGCACACTCGAAACCCCGCCGAAATCAACATAAGCCTCATCAATTATAACAACGCTGTCCTGATTATAATCAAGTATTTTTTGGACAAAATCAGTACCTTCGCCGAGAGAAGTAGGCGCATTGGGGTTGGGAATAATAACGCCTCCGTTTTTTTCCTTGTAATCTTCCGCATTAATTCTGAAATCATCGCCGACAGGATAAGTTTTATACTCAATTCCAAAAAGCGAGCACCAAACGGGATAAAAACTGTATGTCAAATCAGGGTAAGCAATCGGCTTGTCGCTGTTAAAAAACGACTGAAACGCTACCGCAAGCACATCGTCCGAGCCGTTGCCGACAAATACATTTTCAACCCCGACTCCGTAATATTTTGCCAAAGCTTCTTTAAGCTTTGTTGAATTTGCATTAGGATAAAATCTTAAATTATTTGTATCAAAATTTTTAAGAACTTCCACAGCCTTCGGTGACGGAGGATAAGGGTTTTCGTTTGCATTAATTTTTACTATATCTTTATCCTTGCTCTGCTCACCCGGAACATAAGGCTCGATTTTTCTTAAATTATCTTTCCACGCACTAAGCATTTTGACACCTCTTTAGCTTGTAATAGTGATATTTTAGCACATTAAAGCAAAAAAGGCAAGCTGTAAAAATAACTTGCCTTTAAATTATAATTTATTAACTTATATCCTCTTTAAGTGTTTCGATAATATTGTCATCTTTAAGCTTTCTTACCGAGTAAAGCATTGTAAGTCCTATTACTGCAAAAACTACTGCAATTACTATTAAATAAAGCTTAAAATCAAAGTTATAAGGAATAGCGGTACTATTAAGCATCTTGTTAATAACTATGCAAACAGCAACGCTTATCGGTACACCGATAACTACCGCTTTAAGCGCATAGAAGACACTTTCAAGGCTAATCATTTTGCTAAAGCCTTTCGGCGTCGTGCCAACCGATTTAAGCATTGCAAACTCTTTTCGTCTGAGTGCAATATTGGTTGAAACAGTGTTGATAATATTAGCAACCGTAATAAGTGTAATAAGCGTAATAAAGCCGTAAACGAATACCTGAATAATGAATATAACAGTATTCATAGTTTGAAGTGAATCAACATTATCGCCTACATATGTTCCGCCGAAGTCGTTTTCGCTAAAAAGTTTTTCAAGATTTTTTGCAACCGTTTCGTGCTCTTTAGTTTCAATACAAACCGTAACATCCAGCTCGCTGCTGTCTGACGACATCACTTTGACATACTGAGAATACGGAATAAATATCGTTACAACATTTGGAGTTGCGAGGGAGCACGCAAAACTGCTCTTACTGTATTTTGCAAGTCCGCCGACTTCGATATCAAGCGCTTTGTCACCATTTGGAATATATTGTTCATTTTCAACGATATGTTGACCTACAATACTTGCATTAAATACCTTGCTTGAATCATTTTTATGAGAGAGATTATTAAGAAGAATGCATTTAAGATTATCGCCGTAGAAGCTGTTATAATCAATGCCGTTGTCTTTGCAAAGCTTGTTAAACTCACTGTCGCCGATATAATGAATCATAGTTGAAACGGCTTTATTTCCGCCGAAAAGACTCGAGTAAGCAGAGTTATAATGTTTCAAATCTTTGATACCGTTATCTTTAATAGTAGCAGTTGATTTGCCGAGTGAAATACCTGCATCAATAACATCAATATAATACTTGTCAACGCCCTGCATTTTGTCAAGTGCGTCATTAAGCTCATTCATATGCTTGTATGAAACTGTGGTTGAAACCTGATACGGAATATTCTTTTCATATCCGCTTGCCTGAACAAACATATTGCAAAAATAATTGCAAGAAATGAAAAGCACGATTGAAAGGGCAATAGAGGCTGTAATCATTCTCGCTTTTCTGCCGTTACGCTTCAAATTTTTGTATGCAAGCTCGCCCTCGTAACCAAATATTTTTTTGATATACTTAGGTGCTTTAAGCTTTTTAGGCTTAACTTTTATCTCCTGCCTTTGACGAATAGCATCAATAGGAGTGATTTTTGAAGCCTTGCGTGCCGGAATGAATGCCGAAATAAAAATAGTAAATATACTCACAAGAACTATGCCGATAATTGCCCAAAACGGAACAACCGTTTTCATCTGCATATTGCTGTCGCTTACACCCATAATCATACCGGTCGAAATAATCTTGTGACCGATTAATTTAAGCGTAATGCCGATACCGAGTATTCCTGCCAAAATTCCGACCGGAATACCGACTGCGCCTAAAATTGCACCCTCATAGTATACACTCTTTCGCTTTTGCGCCTTTGTTGCACCAACGGATGCAAGCATACCGAGGTATCTTACTCGTTCACAAAGCGACATACCAAACGCATTATAAATAAGCATTACAGAAGCAATAACAATAAGAATTAAAAGCACCAAAACTATCGGAAGCATTGTATAAAGAAAGCCGTCTTGGTTTCCTGAAAGATAAGATGCAAGCACATCTTGATTGGGCGAAACAGATTCTATTTTGTATTCCTTTTGAATTGCCTCAATGGTTTTGCAAGCATTCATATCCTGCTTTGCAAGTGTAACCGTGGCGCAAACTCTGTCTGTTTTTCTTTCCGCTTCACTCATACCACGCCAAATGCCTTTATATCTTGTGGCAGGATTATTATGAAGAATACAAGTAATGGTATATTCCTTTTCTTTGCCGGATGGCACAAACTTTTCATTTTTGTCATAAGTGCCGCCCGTCACATAACTTTCGTCGGGAAGCTGCCTTTGACCTTGGGTAAAAGTAATTTTATCGCCGACTTTAGCACTTTTCATACCGTTTTGGACAAGAAAATCTTCTTCAACGGCAACTTCATTATCATTCTCGGGAACTTTTCCGTCATAGTCGCCTGTAAGCATCATTTCAAAAAATGCTTTGTCACCTACAAGTATATCACCTACGCCTTTTTGGTAAGATGTTGCATTTTTAAGCTTAAACGACATATTTTCGTCAGAATATTCAAGACCTGTTTTTGAAATTCTGCTGTCTTTTTCAATTTGCTGTACCTGTTTTTGGTTAAGGTAGTTAAATTCAGCGTCCCATTTGCCCGAAGTAATAAGTCCGATTTCTCCAAACAAGTTTAAAAATGATGCCATTGCAACAAAAATAGCCGTAATCATTGCAACAGACACGCAGATACCGAGGGTTGTTACAACGGTTCTGCCCTTGTTTTCTTTAAGATGACGGATAGTCAGTTTATTTACGATATTCAACCTATCCTCACCTCGTCTCCGGTGATTTTACCGTCTTCGATTGTGATTACACGGTCGGCTGAATTTGCAATTTTTTCATCGTGAGTGATGATAATTACAGTTTGATTATATTCTTTGTTAAACTGCCTTAAAAGTGAAATAATCTCTTTGCTGTTTTCGCTGTCAAGATTGCCTGTCGGCTCATCCGCAAGCATAATTGCAGGGTTGTTAACAAGTGCACGACCGATTGAAACACGCTGTTGCTGACCGCCTGAAAGCTGGTTTGGCAAATGGTCGAGCCTTTGTTCCAAACCAAGACGCTTAACAAGTGTGTCAATCTGCTTTGAATCCGGCTTTCTTCCGTCAAGAAGAAGCGGCAAAGTCAAATTTTCCTTAACAGTTAAAATAGGAATAAGATTATAAAACTGATAAATAAGACCTATCTGCCTTCTTCTGAAAATTGCGAGCGCAGTTTCATCAAGAGTTGAAATATCGGTTTGATTAATAATTACGCTTCCTTTTGTCGGCACATCCACGCCGCCGAGAATGTGAAGAAGTGTAGATTTACCCGAACCACTCGGACCGATAATTGCTACGAACTCACCTTTGTCAACAGAGAATGATACATTATCAAGAGCTTTTACCATTGTATCACCTTTACCGTAAATTTTGCTTAAATTTGTAACTTCGAGAATTTTCATAATGTTCTCTCCTTTCGATGAGTCTATAATACCTTAATGAACTTACAATCGGGTGACTGTTTAATTACAATTTTGTCACCCGTACGAAGAAATCTTCTTTTGTAGTGGTCGGCGTCCCCGACAACCCGTTATTTTTTCTAAACTATCGTCTTATAAAACCTCACTTCAAATATGCTGCCCTTGCCAAGCTCTGAATTAACAATAATATCGCCCTTTTCTTTTTCAAGCACTGTTTTTGCAAGTGCAAGACCGATGCCCACGCTTTCGCTTGACGAATTTTTGCCGTGATAAAACCGTTCAAAAATATGCGGCAAATCTTCCTCGGCTATTCCACAGCCGTTATCAGTAATAAACAGAGAATTATATACATTTGTCATTTGGGTATAAAAAGTGAGCGTTCCGCCGTCATCTGTATGTTCAATACAGTTTTTGATAATATTTTCAATCGCTTCGCTTGTCCAGTTATCGTCGCCTTTAAATGTAAAATCTTCAGATGTATTTATAACCTCAATCTGCCTTATGTCAAGACTTACGCTAAACGGTTTCAAACTTTGAGCAAGAACATCTTTTATTGAAACATTTTCCATTTTAAACTGCGTTGTTCCTGCGTCAAGCTTGGATATTTTCAAAAGATTTGTTATAAGCCATTTCATTTTATCAAGCTGTGTTGCAATAATCGACAAAAATTCATTGCGTTTTTGCTCGTCATTTTCGTCCATCAGCAAGTCCGACATAACCATCATAGAAGTAAGCGGAGTTTTAAGTTGGTGCGAAATATCGGCTATGGAATCTGCAAGGTAAACCTTTTCATTTTTTAGTTCTTCGTTTTGCGACTTTAAAAGGGTCATAATTTTATAAAGATTATTTTTAAGTATCGACATTTCGCCCTCGGTATTGTCATCAAGCTTCAAATCAAAATTGCCGGAGCACATAAGCGATAAATAATTATTAAGTTCGTTAATTTTATCATTGCGCTTTTTAAGATTATAAAAATATATGCCTGTCAAAACAATACCCAAAACAAGACAGATTACACCTGCCCCTTTATTAAACACAAAACAAATAACGGCAAGCACAAGCGTTATTGCCGTACCCCAAATTATTGTTAATTTAGCGTCCTTATTAATCATTTTTCAATCACATATCCAAGCCCACGAACCGTTTTTATAAATTCCGGTTTGGTCGGATTCTCCTCTATTTTATCTCTCAGCCTTTTGATATAAACGGTTAAAGTGTTGTCCTCAACAAAATCGCCTGCAACATCCCAAATGTTTTCAAGCAAAGCCGTTCTTGAAAGTACCTTTCCCCTGTTGCTCAAAAGTATAAGCAAGAGCTTATACTCCATAGCGGTCAGCACAATTTCCTGTCCGTCTTTATAAACTTTTGCTTCGTTGGTATTGATGGAAAGATTATTTATTTTAATTATTCCGTCGCTCGTTTCATTAGAATATCTCCTAAGTACGCTTTTAATTCTGAGCATAAGTTCTTTAACCCTAAACGGCTTTGCAATATAATCGTCTGCACCGAGTTCAAAACCCATAATCACATTAACCTCATCGTCATAAGCGGTAAGGAAAATGACCGGCAAATCGCCCTTGTCTTTAATCATTTTGCAAATGTCATAACCGCTGCCGTCGGGAAGTGTCAAATCAAGAATATAAAGTGAAAAAGTTTTTTCTTCAATCACTTTTTCGGCTTCTTTGCAGCTTTTTGCAAGAGTAACGGCATACCCCTCGTTTTCAAGCGAATAAGTCAAACCTATGCCGATAGCTTCGTCATCTTCAAGTAAAAATATGTCCATAGTATCACCTGTTTATTATTTTAATTAAGTATATCATATATATTATTTTTCTTCTATTACAATTTTGTAATAAAAAGCGGGAGGATACCGTCCTCCCGCTAATTTATTTATTTTTATTCGTTTTCATCAACAAACTTGCCCTTAAAGTTCGGTTCAATAATAGGCAAACCAAGTTTTTCAACCGCATCTTTAATCAAATCTTCGCCTAATTCACCCCTGACAGGATAACCCGTGAATGTCATATAGTAAATAACAAGTTCCTGCAAAGTCGGGTTCATATCATTAGTGATTTTAACCGTATCGTCGTCATTAAACTTAAAGTTAAACTTTCTTACATGAGCCGTTTCAATAGGTCTTATCCATAAGTCAAGAGAGCCATTTTCCTGCCACGAAGCCTTTGAGTAAGCGTGATATGTTACATCTCCAAGCGTCATTTTGCTGATGCCGTATTCACCGTTCAAACCGACATCAACAGTATTTTCATACTCTTTTTCTTTCCAATAAAATCTGAGTTTATCATCGTCAAAAGTAAATTTGATTTCGTTTATATCGCCCGGTTTGTTATACCACATTTGGGTAATCGTGATTGAAACGACAGAAACAAATTCGCTTGTTTTGCACTTAATAAGTCTGCCTGAAATTTTCTTTTCAAGTTCTCTGTTTCTCTCGGTCGCAGGCAAATCTTCAACCGAGCAATTTTCAACAGTTTCAAGCATTTTGCCGTACGCCTCCTTATTTTCAGGCAAAGAGCCGTAGCCGAAGCATACAGGAAAATACTTCCAAAAAATCTTCATAACCTTATAATCTTCCGACTCGCCGCAGTTAAGCACAACAAGAGCGTCATACTCGGGAAACATAAAGCAACGCTGACCGAAAAGACCGTCGGCTCTGAAACTGTTTGAAACAGGGTTGCGCCAAAATTGATAGCCGTAACCCATCATATTGTCAATATAACCGTCATTTACCGAATCAACCTGCTTTCTTGTAGCTTCCTTTACCCAAGTTTCAGGGATAATTTGCGTGCCGTCTTTCCATTTACCGCCGTGAATGTATGGCAAAAAGAATTTCGCAAGGTCCTCACTTTTCATATAAAGACCCCAGCCGCCGGCATTATTACCCTGACCGTCACTTTCCCAAAACGGCTTTTCAATTCCGAGCGGTTCAAGTATACGAGGATAAAGATAATCAATAACACTCATACCGGTCACTCTTGTAATAATTGCCGAAAGCATAGATGTGTTTTCACTTATATAATTAAATTTTGTGTTCGGCGGCAAAAGGAACGGTGCGTTAAGGAAATTTTGTATCCAGTCTGTTCCTCCTTTTTCGTCAAGAACAGTAATAAGCTTGTCGGAATGCATTGTGAGAAGCATCCTGACGGTAAGCATCCTGTTAAACGGACGCTTGCTCATTACATATTCAGGGAAAAATTTTACAACTCTGTCGTTGAGGCTTATAAGTCCCTCGCTCACGGCAAAACCGATAGCAGTTGAAGTGACCGACTTGCTCATAGAATAAAGCACATGGGGAATATCCTTATTATACGGCTTAAAAAAACCTTGAGCGCAAACCTTGTCGTGCCTTACAACGGTAAAGCTTTGCAAGCCTAAATTATTTTCATTAATTTCATTTATAAAATCTGTTATTGCCTGACTGTTAACGCCAACCTCCTCGGGTGTGCAATGCTCAAGCTGATAATCTTTTAACCTTTCCATATATGTACCCCCATTGTAAATTAAAATTCACAAGTTAAATTATTCAGACTTCTGTAGGAGTCGGCTTCCCCGACAACCCATTATATTTTAAATATACACCATTTATTTTATTTTTTCAACATTTTGCATAATATTATAAATTGACATTTTAATATTTATGTATATAATTATACTTAGATTATTTTAGACAGACGAAAAGAAGATTTTTCAGCGGAGAATATATGAGCTTAAAATTTAAAAAAGCAAGTGTTTTGCTTTTATCAATCATTATATCAATCACATTTTGTATTCCCTCCTGCGTTTATGCTGCAAGTGAGGAGGAGCTTAGGTCAAGCGTAGTAAGTGTTGCAAGCGGCGAAGTCGGTTACACAGGCACATCAACAAATTCAAAATACGGCGATTGGTTCGGCTACCAAGGCGGCTGGTGCACAACCTTTGTGCTTTGGTGCTTTAACCAAGTTGGCGAAAGTTCAAATACAAAATTAAACGGCGTTATCATTCCTCGTGGTGGCAACTGCAACAGTATGATAAGTTGGTTTAAGGACAAGGGCAGGTATTATTCACCAAGCGACTACACACCGAATCAGGGCGATTTGGTATTTTTTGACTGGAATGGAAGCGGCTCTTGCGACCATGTGGGCATAGTTAACTACACTTCAGGCTCAACCGTTTACACCATTGAGGGCAACTGCTCAGGCAAGGTTAAAGCGAGAGAATATACGGCAAAGGGTTCAAAACCGTATAACAATATCAGTGCAATTATCGGTTATGCAAGCCCTAACTACGCTTCTGTATCCGGTCAAAGCGAGCAAACCACTGCTCAGTCAACAACGGCAAAGCCTACCACCAAAAAAGCAACTACAACAAAAAAGCCGACCACAACAAAGCAAACAACAACGAAAAAAGCTACCACGACAAAGCAAACAACAACCAAACAAGCTACCGCAACCGCCACAACAAAACAGGCAACTGCAAAACCGACTTCAACAAATTCTACAACTCGAACAACTACTCAAACCACTGTGCAAACCACAACAGAATTTACGACTGAGTCTACAACGCTCTCAACTTCTCAAGCTTCGGAAACTACCGTTTCTCTCACAAACTTATCAATTTATGCTTCAAACTACGATTTGCAAGTCGGTGACAGCGTTAAGCTTGAATATTCGGTTGAACCAAACGATGTAAAAGCGGTTGTAGGTTACTTTTGCGACCAAGAAGGAATTATCGAAATCGGTGCAGGCGGCGAAATAAAAGCTATAGGTACAGGCACGGCAACAGTCGTTGTTTGCGCAAACGACGACCTTTACGCTCAGTGCGATTTTAATGTTACCGATGCTGTAGGCGAAGTTTCAACAATGGAAAATAATGAGGAAAGGAAAGTTGTCGCAACAAGAATCGATGTTTCAACAACTCAGGCAAACGCTCAAAGCGTGCTTACAAGGCTCGGAGTAAATGTGAATATGCTTACTCAAAACAAGCAGCTTTACATAGTGCCTATATCTATCGCAGGTGTTACGGCTTTTGTTTCAATCTTCATTGCTTTAGTTAAAAAAATCAAGAAAAAATAATTGATTAATATATTATAAAGGGGAAATTTAATTATGTTATTCAAACCTGAATACGACGAAAACGGCAAAAAAATTCTTTGTCAAAGAAACGGCGTCAATTCCGAAATGCTTATGGATATCTATGTTAAAAAGCTCAAAAAAGGTGAAGCGCTCGAAATCTTTGAAGAAGAAAACGAAACGGCAATTTTGCTTCTCTCGGGTGATGTTACCTTTAAAGTAGGCGACGACATTGATGAAAGATGCAAAAGAAAAAACCCGTTTGAAAAAACTCCTTATGCAGTTCATTTTTGCAAACAAGTTAAAGCAAGTGTAACTGCAAACGAGGAAAGCGAAGTTCTTGTTCAAATGACAGACAATGAAAAAACTTTCAAAAACGAGTTTTATAACCCTGATAATTGCCTTTATCAGGAATTCGGCAAAGGTCAGTGGAACGGCACGGGTCACAGAATTGTATCAACTATGTTTGACCTTGACAATGCACCTAATTCTAATATGGTTATGGGCGAAGTTTTCAACCAGCCGGGCAGATGGTCAAGCTATCCGCCGCACCATCATCCTCAACCGGAACTTTACTACTATCAATTTGACCACCCGGAGGGCTTCGGAGCCGGCTTTGAAGGTAACACTCCATACAAAACCGAAAACGGAACCTGCCTTTGCATAAGAGGCGGCAACGCACACCAGCAGGTAACCGCCCCGGGTTATGAAATGTATTATGTTTGGCTCATTCGCCACCTTGACGGCGACCCTTGGGATAAAACAAGAATCTATGTGCCGGAATACGAATGGCTCGCAAATGCAGATTAAGTTATAATTTAGCGGGCGAACGCAGTTCGCCCCTACGGTGATTTTTCTATTTTAGATAGCCTAAAATGATAAGACTATCGTAGGGGCGACCTGTGGTCGCCTTTAAGCCACAAAAGATTATAAGCTATAATTTATAAATTATATGTATAAATATACAGCTAAAATGCTCAAAATATTGACTTTACGGAAATATTGTGATAAATTATTGACACGGTTATTTATTAGCCGTGTCTTTATTATGTCATTAAAAACAAAATACGGAGGAAACAAAGATGAAATTAACAAAGAAAATTTCTGCTGCTGTTCTTGCCGTACTTATGGTAGTAGTTGCAGTATTTGCTGGCTGCTCATCATCAAGCACAGACGACAAGAAAGCAGACGACTCAACCACATCTGCCGCTAAAGTTAAGGTTGTTGACATTGAGCTTTCAAGCGAAGAATACGCTTTCGGCGTAGACAAGAATCAGCCTGAACTTAAAGACAAGTGCAACGAACTTATCGCAGATATGAAATCAAGCGGTGAATTTGAAGAAATCAGCAATCACTACTTCGGTGACGGCGAACCTGTAGGCGTTGAATCTGCTAAGCAGGACAAGTCTAAGGACCAGCTTGTAGTTGCTACAAACGCTGAATTTGCTCCTTTTGAATATAAAGAGGGCGACAAGTTCTACGGTATCGATATGGAAATTGCTAAGCTTCTTGCTGACAAACTCGGCAAAGAACTTGTAATCGTAGATATGGCATTTGACGCTGTTCTTCTTTCAGTTCAGCAGCAAAAGGCTGACATCGGTATGGCAGGTCTTACAGTAACAGAAGAAAGAGCAAAGCAGGTTGACTTCTGTGACTCTTATTACAACGCTGCTCAGAAGCTTATTGTTAAGGCTGATGACACAACATTTGACAACTGCAAAACTAAGGAAGATGTTGACAAGATTCTTGCAGGCTTTGACAAATCGGTTCTTATCGGCGGTCAAAACGGTACAACAGGTCAGTATTATGTTGAGGGCAGCGATGACTTCGGCTTCACAAAACTTAATGCAACCTGGAAGGGCTATGCAAACGGTTCACTTGCTGTTCAGGACTTAATCAACGGCGGTCTTAACTATGTTATCATCGACGCAGCTCCTGCTCAGGCAATCACAAATTCGATTAACGCCGTAGCATAATTTAACACTAAAAAGAATGCCCATTCGTTTTGAATGGGCATTTATGATATGAGGACTTATTAATGAATTTTGAAAAGAAATTTGAAGTGTTTTGGAAATTCTTTATTGACAACGGCGGCTACAATGTTGTGCTTGAGGGTTTAAGAAACACACTTATAATTGCCGTGCTCGGTCTTGTAATAGGTATCGTAATCGGTACGCTTATTGCAACTATTCGAGTTGTTCCTAAAACAAACGGCATATCAAAGGTGCTTGACGCTCTCGCTAAGTTATATGTAAGCTTTTTCCGTGGCACTCCTATAGTAGTTCAGCTTCTTTTGTTCTACTATGTTCTTATGCCGCTTCTCTCAATACATTTAAAAAGCGTGCCTGTTGCGGTAGTTGTGTTTGGCTTAAACTCCGGCGCATACATTTCAGAAATTATGAGAGCCGGTATTCTTTCAGTTGATTCGGGTCAAATGGAAGGCGGCCGTGCAGTCGGTTTGAGCTACAGCACAACAATGATAAAAATCATCATTCCGCAAGCGGTAAAGAATATTCTTCCTACTCTCGGCAACGAATTTATTTCACTTATTAAGGAAACTTCCGTCGTCAGCTTTGTAGGTGCTACCGACCTTTATCTTGCTTTCCAGCGTATAGGTTCAAACACATATGACTTTATGGTTCCTTACCTTGTAATGGCTATTATTTACATCGTAATGGTACTTGTTATTTCTACTCTTATTAAAATTATGGAAAGGAGCCTGAGGAAAAGTGATAACCGTTAAGAATTTGAAAAAAAGCTTCGGCGACAATGAAGTGCTTAAAGGCATTGACTATGAAATTAATCAGGGCGAAAAGATTGTTATTATCGGTCCGTCCGGTTCCGGTAAAAGCACATTTTTAAGATGCCTTAACCTCCTTGAAACTCCTACAGATGGTGAAATTTACTTTGACGGTCAGCTTATTACTGACAAAAAGTGCGATATCAACAAAGTAAGACAACATATGGGAATGGTGTTCCAGCATTTCAATCTTTTTGAAAATATGACTATTCTTCAAAATATTACTCTCGCCCCTACTCAGCTTAAACTTATGACGAAGGAAGAAGCTAACACAAAAGCGCTTGAGCTTCTTGACAGGGTCGGTCTTGCAGACAAGGCAAATGCTTATCCTAAGCAAATTTCAGGCGGTCAAAAGCAAAGGGCGGCTATAGTTCGCTCACTTGCAATGAACCCAAAGGTTATGCTTTTTGACGAACCGACTTCGGCGCTTGACCCTGAAATGGTCGGCGAGGTTTTGCAGGTTATGAAAGACCTTGCAAGCGAGGGCATGACAATGGTTGTTGTTACCCACGAAATGGGCTTTGCAAGAGAGGTTGCGGACAAGGTAATCTTTATGGCAGACGGATATATTGTTGAAAACGCACCGCCGCAAGAAATTTTCGGCGCACCTAAAGACCCACGGCTTCAGCAGTTCCTCAGAGCAGTGTTATAAATTAATAAAAGCAAAGCGGACGATAATTATTCGCCCGCTTTTTTCTATAATCATAACCACTAGTAAACTAGTGGTTTGAAAATTCCTAGAAGGATGCCTTACAGGCTCTGCCCCTAGAAGGGGCGTAGAATAAT
>UQEY01000019.1 GCA_900540235.1 uncultured Eubacteriales bacterium | reverse complement strand
GGCTTCGCCGTCGATAGGAGAGAAACCTATGTTATGCTAAATTATAATTTATTTTCTTCCTCATATTCCTTTGAATACTCAACATTCTGTTCGCTTGGAATCGGTACGCCCATTTCCGTTCTGTCGTCGGGTTGAACAGTCGGGTTCGTGATAGAAGTTAAATATTTACCTGTCAAATCTGTATTTTTATTTAGCTGATATTTCTTTTTGTAATCTTTTTTCATAAACTCACCGAGTTTATTATTTACAAAAGTTCACTGATTATTACATTTGAAACGAGCATCCCGTTTGGCGTAAGCGCAATATTGTTTCCGATTTCTTTCATAAGCCCCATTTTTACAAAACGAGAATAATCGCCTTTAATCAAACGCTTGTCAACTCCGCAGTTCAGCCTTAAACCGAGCATAATTTTTTCTTCGTCAAGGTCAACCTCACCCTCGTTTTGAAGATTAAAATCAGTATCATAATAAAACCTTTTGCCACCCCAAAATGAGTGTGCACTCTTGCCTAAACCGAGGTAGGGAACAAGTTTCCAATATTTTGTGTTATGTCTGCTTTCAAATGACGGTTTTGAAAAATTGCTGATTTCGTATTGATTAAAGCCGAGCTTTTTAAGGCTTTCAATCGTTTTTAAATACATTTCGCAAACAGTGTCTTCATCGGGAAGGGCGAGCCTGTCTTTCATCGTGTAAAAGCGTGTGCCTTCTTCGATTTTGAGCATATATGCGCTGATGTGTGTAACATCCATTTTGCCGATAAAATCAAAAGTGTCGTCAAGAGTGTCAAGCGTTTGCTTAGGTGTGCCGAGCATAACATCAAGGCTGATATTTGTTATTCCTGCCGCTTTGGCATCGTTTACCGCTTTTGCAACTTCGCTTTGCCCGGCACTTCTGCCAAGCGCAAACCTTTCCTCATTTCTTGCGCTTTGCATACCGAGGCTGACACGGTTAATGCCGAATGAAGCGTAGTCGCAAAAATCTTTTTCAAGGTTTTTTGACGGGTTACATTCAATCGTTATTTCAGCGTTTTTGTCAATGTCAAAATGTTCTTTTGCATTTTTCAAAATCTTGCCGATAAGCCTGCTTTCAAGTATTGACGGAGTGCCGCCGCCAAAATATACCGTGTCAAACGAGCCGGAGAAATTTTTCATAGTTTTAATCAACTCGTTGGCATATTTTTCGGCTTCTTCTTCATTATATTTCACACTGTAAAAATCGCAGTACGGGCACTTTGATTTGCAAAAGGGGATATGAATATACAATCCTGATTTTTCCATTATGATGTCACCTTATTAAAAAAGGGCTAACGATGTTAGCCCTTACGATATTCTTTCTATTTAGAATGATGAAAAATTATTCGTCTGCCTCAGTTGAAAGAAGAACACGGTCGTTGTCGAAATCTTCACCGCCGGAAGTAATCTTAAATTTGGCAAGCAAATCAGCCGTTGTAAGATTTTTCTTTTCTTCTCCTGCAACATCATAAATAATCTTGCCCTCGTTCATCATAATGAGGCGGTTGCCTATGTTAATGGCGTCTTTCATATTATGAGTAATCATAATTGTGGTAAGGTTATCCCTTGCAACAATTTTTTCGGTAAGGTCAAGAACTTTTTTCGCAGTTTTTGGGTCAAGAGCCGCCGTATGCTCGTCAAGCAATAGAATCTTTGGCTTTTTAAGCGTAGCCATAAGAAGCGTTACAGCCTGCCTTTGACCGCCGGAAAGAAGACCTACTTTTGATGTAAGCCTTGTTTCAAGACCTAAATCAAGACTTTTGAGTACTTCAACATATTCTTCTTTCTCTTTTTTCGTAACGCCAAACGCAAGCCCTCTGTGCTGACCTCTGCGCTTAGCAAGGGCAAGGTTTTCAAGAATTTGCATATCAGCCGCAGTACCGTTCATAGGGTCCTGAAAAACTCTGCCAATGTACTTTGCCCTCTTATGTTCCGGAAGTTTTGTTACATCGATTCCGTCAACTTTAATTGTACCGCAGTCAACAGGGTAAACACCGGCAATCATATTAAGCATAGTCGATTTACCTGCACCGTTGCCGCCGATAACAGTTACAAAGTCACCCTCGTTAAGCACCAAATCAATGCCACGAAGCGCCTTTTTTTCATTAATTGTGTTAGGGTTAAATGTTTTGTACACATTTTTAATCTCAAGCATTATTTGTTGCCTCCTTTTTGCTTAATATGCTTTTGAGCATATTGATTTTTAAGGTAAGGAATACCGAGGAAGACGGCAACAATAGCAGCAGAAAGAAGTTTGAGGTCATCAGTGTTAAGACCGAGACTGATAACAAACTGCATAACTATATAATAAATTATACCGCCGAAGGCAACTGCGAGAAGCCTGAGCGCAAAGTTTTTGAAAATTTTGCCGAAAATAACTTCACCGATAATAACAGCGGCAAGACCGATAACAATCGCACCTCTGCCCATATTTACATCTGCAAAGCCTTGATACTGTGAAAGAAGACCGCCGGCAAGTGCAACAAGACCGTTTGAAAGCACGAGTGCTACTATCTTTGTAAAGTTAATGTTGATACCGTTTGCCCTTGACATATTTTGGTTGCAACCCGTTGCACGAATTGAATGACCGAGTTCCGTGTCAAAGAACCAGTAGAGAACGGCAATAATAGCCACAACAAATATAGCCGCAACCGCAATGGCTTTTGTAATATTTGCCATACTTGCAATAAGATTATACTTGTAAGGTGAAAGCGCCTGGTTAGATTTGCCGAGAATTCTAAGGTTAACCGAATAAAGCGCAAGCTGAGTCAAAATACCTGCAAGTATAGGCGGAATACCGAAGGCTGTGTTTAAAAGACCGGTAATAAGGCCCGCAACGCAACCGGCAAGAAATGCTAAAACAAGTGCAACATAAACATTTACACCGTTAATCATAGCAACGACGAGCACCGCACCGCCTGTTGCGAGTGTACCGTCAACTGTTAAATCGGCAAAGTCAAGCACTCTGAAAGTGATGTAAACGCCGATTGCCATAATTCCCCAAATAAGTCCCTGACCTATTGCACCGGGAATGGCACTGATAAAAGCTCCCATAAATTTAATTACCTTTCAATAAGTAGTTTAAAGAGCAACAAGATTTTACCTTATTGCTCTTTATTAATTTAAACTTATTATACTTTAAACTGCTAAATTAGTCAATATAAAATCACGAATAAACAGCCATTAAAAGCATCGCCGATGATTTTATTCAGCGCTCATATCGTAAGCCTGGTAGTTGTCAGGAACAGAAGCCTTGAACTCATCAGCTTTATCCTTATTGTAGTAATAAGTAAGGTCGTTAGACTGCTGAATATTCATTGT
Organism: uncultured Eubacteriales bacterium; assembly: GCA_900540235.1. GTDB lineage: Bacteria > Bacillota > Clostridia > Oscillospirales > Acutalibacteraceae > Eubacterium_R. Next base: position 33,349 of record UQEY01000019.1, on the reverse strand, counting down.
TGCAGGGTCTGTACCCTTTGTAAGAATTTCGTAAGCCATTTCACCGGCTTTTTGACCGATGTCGTAGAATGAAATTGAAAGAGTAGCAACTGCGTTAGTTGATTTAAAGATACCCTCTTCGCCTGCAATGATAGGAACATTTGCGTCAGTGCAAGCTGCGTCGATTACACCGCCGTTTGAAGCTGCTGTGTTGTCAGTCGGAATGTAAATTACATCTGATTCGCTTGCTGCCTTTTTAGCAACAGATGCGATATCGTTTGAGTCTGAGAATGAGTAGAAGTTACATTCAACGCCCTTCTTTTCAAGTGCAGCCTTAACACCGTCAACCTGATACTGTGAGTTAGCTTCGGCTGAACAGTAGATTGCGCCGACTTTCTTTGTGTCAGGGAAAAGGTCAAGAATCATCTGAGCCTGGTCTGCAAGCGGTGCAAGGTCAGATGTGCCTGTAACATTAATGCCGGTTGTGCCTGTAGGCTCCATTTCAATATCAAGCGCAGTACCGAAGTCGGTTACAGATGTGCCGATAACAGGAGTTTTGCTTGCTGCTGTTGCTGTAGCTGCTGCTTGGAGAGCAGGAGTAGCGTTAGCCAAAATAAGGTCGTCGCCTGCAGATACAAACTGGTTAACGATTGTAGCGCAGTTTGCCGAATCGTTAGAAGCGTTTTGATAATCAAACTTGATTTCGTTGCCGTCAGCTTTTGCAAGTTCGTTGAGCTTGTCCTTAAAACCTTTAGTAGCCTTGCCAAGTGCTTCGTGCTGAAGGAGCTGACAAATGCCGATGTTAAAGGTTTTGCCGGTTGCGGCATCGTTTGATTTTGTTGTTTCTTTGCCTGAGTTTTGTGAACAGCCTGCGAATGCTGCGCCTATCATAAGTGCGCTGAGTGCTACGGCAGTCACTTTTTTAACTACTTTGTTCATAAAATATTTTTCCTCTCTGTTTTGTAATGATTACTTTAGCGCCTAAAAGCGTTAAAGTTTATGTTCTTAGTTTAACACCTAAAAGCGTTAAAGTCAACACCAATGTTATTTTTTGTGCAAAGAGCATAAAGAGGAAAACACTTTTTTGGAAAATGTTACAAAGGAATGAATTTTTGAATGATGGATAAAACAAAAAACCTGCCATTTATGTATGACAGGTTTTTGTTGGCGTCCCAGAAGGGAGTCGAACCCCCGACCTTTCGCTTAGGAGGCGAACGCTCTATCCAACTGAGCTACTGAGACGAATATTAAATTATTTGCACTTTAACTGATGCACAACCTATGCTTTTAAACGTTTTGCAAAGCATATTTTTGCATATTGTCGCAACACCTATAGCAAAAAAGACACCGTTTAGGTGTCTTTCTGTTGGTGACCCGGACGGGAATCGAACCCGTGTTACCGCCGTGAAAGGGCGGTGTCTTAACCGCTTGACCACCGGGCCGTTGGTGGCTTTAACTGGATTCGAACCAGTGACACTGCGGGTATGAACCGCATGCTCTAGCCAACTGAGCTATAAAGCCATATTGCAGCTCTGTCTCAAGTGCAAGTGAGATTATACAGTATAAATCAAGATTTGTCAACACTTTTTTAAATCTTTTTTTAAAATATTATTTTTCGACAAAAAATGACACTTTTTTGCATAAAAAGCTGAAAAGTGTGCACAAATGTTTGACTTAATTTGACCGGTTTGATATTATATTATTAACCGGAACGGGTAAATAATATTCACCCCTAAAAATTTGTTTTATTTAAAATGAGGTTTTTACTATGGAAAAAATAAGTAAAAGGCAACAGGAAATATTCAATTTTATTAAAGGAAGGCTTGATGAAACGGGAATTGCTCCGTCAGTTAGGGAAATAGGCGAGGCTGTGGGCTTACGCTCAACTTCAAGTGTGCAATATAATCTTAACATTCTTGAGGATGCGGGTTATATCGTTCGTGACGCAAATTTAAAAAGGACTGTTCGTATTGCTAATATGAAGTCTGCTGTCAGCGTTCCGCTTGTGGGTACGGTTACTGCCGGTATGCCTATTCTTGCAACTCAAATGATTGAGGACTATATTCCAGTTTCTGGCGTCAGCGGTAACAATCTTTTTGCACTTAAAGTTAAGGGCGAATCGATGATTAACGCAGGCATACTTGACGGTGATATTGTTATCGTTGAACAGTGTCCGACTGCTGACAACGGGGATATTGTCGTTGCGCTTGTCGGCGAAGAAGCGACTGTTAAGCGATTTTTTAAAGAGGACGGTCATTTTAGGCTTCAACCCGAAAATGATAAATTCGAGCCGATTATTGTAGAAGAATGTGCAATAGCAGGCAAAGTTAAGGCACTTATTCGCAACTATTGATATTTTTTACACAATATGTTAAAATTCTTGATAATATTATTGTATATAATATAGTTAATATATTTATTTAGGTGGTTATAATTATGGCAGAATGCAGTCATGACTGTTCATCTTGCGGTGAAAACTGCGCTTCAAGAAAGGCTGAGCCTAAAGATTTTTTGAAACCGATGAACAAGTATTCAAATATTAAAAAAGTTATAGGTGTAGTAAGCGGTAAGGGCGGCGTAGGCAAGAGTCTTGTTGCGTGCCTTCTTGCCGAAAAGTGCACTAAAGCAGGCTTAAAAGTAGGTGTACTTGACGCAGATATTACCGGTCCGTCGGTGCCTAAAAGTTTTGGTATTACCGAGCGTGCAATGCAAGATGAGGAATGTCTTTTGCCGGCAGTAACAAGCGACGGGATTAAAGTTATGAGTATCAATCTTCTTCTTGAAGATGTTAATTCTCCTGTTGTTTGGCGTGGTCCTGTTATAAGCGGCGTTATTGAGCAGTTTTGGAGTGATGTTCGCTGGGGTGAGCTTGATTATCTTTTTGTCGATATGCCTCCGGGAACAGGTGATGTTGCGCTCACTGTTTTCCAAAGCTTGCCGATTGACGGAATTGTTATCGTTTCAACTCCGCAAGATTTGGTTAAAATGATTGTTAACAAGGCATATAATATGGCAAAGATGATGAATGTGCCGGTACTCGGTCTTATTGAAAATATGAGCTATTATGTTTGCCCTAATTGCGGCGACAAAATCAATATTTTCGGCAAGTCACAAATTGATGAAACTGCGGCGGAACTCGGTGTTCCCGTCCTTGCTAAGCTTGCGATTAACCCTGAAATCAATGCGCTTGTTGACGAAGGTAAAATCAGCGAAGTTGAAGCGAGTGAGCTTGACGATTTTGTAGAACTTTTAAAATAAGCTTTTGGAGGTTTATTATGTCTAAAAGGAAAGATTATATAAGCTGGGATGAATATTTTATGGGCGTTGCAATTCTTGCTTCTCAAAGGAGCAAGGACCCGAGTACTCAGGTCGGTGCTTGTATCGTTAATGATGATAACAGAATTATGAGCGTCGGCTACAACGGTTTTCCGAGGGGTTGCAGTGATGATGAATTTCCTTGGGAGCGTGAGGGCAAAGTTACAACCGATACAAAGTACCCTTATGTTTGCCATGCCGAGCTTAACGCTATTCTCAACGCAGGCGGCAACAGCTTAAAGGGCTGCCGAATTTATGTTGCGCTTTTTCCTTGCAATGAATGTGCCAAGGCGATTATTCAGTGCGGCATTAAAGAGGTTGTTTATATCAGCGACAAGTATAAAGATACGGAAAATGTTAAAGCAAGTAAGAAAATGTTTGAGTATGCAGGTGTAAAGCTTACTCACTTTGCATCTGATAAGAAACTTACTATTGATTTTAATGCAGACACGATATGAGAATTTGATGCGGGAGGATGATATCCTCCGCTACGGCAGTCTAAATGATTAGAATTTTCGTAGGGGCGAATATTATTCGCCCGTCAAGATATTGTTCTTATTAAGGTGATTTATAAATGAAAAGGGTCGTCGAGGATGCCGACCCCTACATAAACATTAAATTAAGGGCTACTATATTATGAGGAGAAACAATGAAAGAAATAGACATCTACGATTTTGACAAAACCATTGTTCCGTTTGACAGCGGCTCGCTTTTTTGGGGTTATTGTATGCTCCGTTACCCGTGGATAATCTTGCTTTTACCGCTTTGGGCGGTGCTTGCGATACTTATGGTTGTAAAGGTGATTAACTTTACAACTTTTAAGAAGTTATTTTTCTGTTTCGTGGCTTTTATTCCGCTTGAAAGCGCAGTCAAAAAGTTTTGGGGCAGGCATATTCACCAAGTACATAAATGGTTTAAAATTCGCAAAAGGCACGCCGTAGTAATCAGTGCCTCGCCTGACTTTTTGCTCGAAGAAGTGCAGAAAAGGCTTGGTTTTGAGGACCTTCTTTGCACTCGTCATAACCGCAAAACAGGTGTGATTATCGGTGAAAATTGCAGGGATGAGGAGAAAGTAAAACGCCTTTACACTCTTTATGATAAAAACAGCATAAAAGTTTGTGATGTTTACTCCGATTCGCTCAAACACGACAAGCCGATTTTTTCCCTTGCAAGTGAAAATTGCTACCATATTGTAAACGGTGAAAAAATACCGTTCAAGTTTGAAGATGTTTACAAAAATTAAGCGATTAGATTTTCATAATGTTTTTTAATAATACTTTGTAGGGGTCGGCGTCCCCGACGACCCTTATTTTTTGTGGTTGATTAATATGAAATATTTTTTAAGAATTTGCATTGTGCTTTTGATTGCACTCGGAGTAGTTTTCGGCTATTCCTACTACTATCGTGAAAAAAAGAATAATGAAACCATTGTGCTCACAACCCACGCTATTTCTACTGCTCAAGAGGGTGAAACAACGACTGAAGACAGCAAAAATGTTGTTTATGATGACAACGGCTTTGAACTTTTCACCGACGGTGACAAGGGATATATCGTTTATAATGATGTTCAAAAAGAGCTTGACAGTTTTGGCTGGGTGCTTAAACAAAAGCCGCTTGATATTTATTTTGGAGATTATGACGGCGATAATGAAAATGAACTTCTTTTGATGTACACTTCGGCTTCAAGTGAGCTTAACAATGCGCTTTTACCGCAGGATAAGGACGATTTTTCAAGCACTCATCTTTATGTTGCTCTTGTAAAACCGGTAACGGACAGCGAGGGCAAGCAAGATTTTAAGGTTGTTTATGCCGACCAAAAAACTTGGAAAAAGCCGTTTGAACTGGCTATCAACGCCCAAATGAATCAACTGAAAAGTTGCGATAAATTCGTTCAGTTTGTTATGGACGATAATGATGTCGATTTGAGTTATAACGACAAAACGGGTATTTCCGATAATAAATATGTTTATTACGCTTTGGCTGTTAAAAATTCAAACAGCAACGGCTATCAAAAGTTTATCAAGTGGGGCAAGGGTAACGGCTACTATTATCTTGGTGAGGATGGCACTTTGCAGCTTGATATTATGGTGCTTGCTTATTATGACGAAGAGCCGAGTAAGGCACAGTATGTCGGTAATATTCACACCGGTATAAGCGTTAACAGTCAGGGCAAGCTTTCAATTACACCGGGAACCATTGAATTTATTCCAAATGAAAAATATGTTGCCGCAGACCCGAGAAAAAGTACAAGCGAAAAATTTACATACATAATTAATAACAGTTCGTCAGATACTTTTAACACTAATGATAATTATATAGACTGGCTTGAAGCGTCGATTGATGTAAGCCCTTATATTAATGAGCAAACACTTTCTTTTGCAAATCTCGATTCGCAAATAAAATGTGTTGATAAAGTTAAAGTTACTCAGTCGAGTATGTCATTTTTCGCCAAACCGGGTTTTGTTTTTTCAGACAGAGTGCTTAAAAACGGTGACTTTAGCGTGGTTATCAATTCGGGTACGGATGACGAATATGACATTGTTTATAAGGCTGAAATAAAAGAAAAAGACGGCGTAAGCCTTATTAAACTTACTTTTGACAGAAAATATACAAGGGATGAACTTAAAAACATAGTTGTCAAATTCGGCGTTTAGTATTTATTAAATTTGGCTAAACTTATTTTGTCAATTATTGAACAGAAAATGATTTTGTGTTATACTTTCCTCACAATTTATAATTAAGGTGCAATGTATGAAAGAAGTTATTATCACAGCCGATTCCACCTGTGATTTACCAAAAAGTATAATAGAAAAAAATAATATTGTCATAATTCCTTTGTCTATTTTACTTGGTGACAAAACTTATACCGATGGAGTAGATATTTTTCCGAACGATATTTATGATTTTGTAAAAGAAACGAATACTTTGCCTAAAACTTCCGCAGTTACTCCGGCTCAGTATTTTAGTGCGTTTGAAAAAATTACAAGTCAGGGTAAAGCAGTGGTTCATATCAGCCTTTCATCAGCAATTTCATCAAGTTATCAAAATGCTTGCCTTGCAGCAAATGATTTTGATGATGTTTTTGTTGTCGATTCAAAGAGCCTTTGTACTGCTATGGGTCTTGTTGTGCTTAAAGCGTGCGATTTTAGGGCAAAGGGTTTTGACGCAAAAAAAATTGCTAGCCGTACAAATTCAATCGTACCGAAAGTGAGTACCACTTTTGTGCTTGATACTCTTGAATATCTCCACAAGGGCGGCAGATGCTCAGGCGTTGCAAAGTTCGGCGCAAATTTGCTTGGCATTAAGCCGAGTATCGGCATAGATCCAAAGGTGGGTAGCCTTGATGTTATTAAAAAATACCGTGGCAAGCTTGAAAATGTATATAAGCAGTATGCCGAAGATTGCCTTAAAAATATTAATAAAATCGACACTTCACGAATTGTTGTTGCCGACAGCGGCGGGGTTTCAAGAGAGGTAATCAGTTATACTATGGGTCTTATTGCGGGTAAGGCGAAGTTTGATGAGATTATCACAGCCGATGCAGGTTGCACTATTTCTTCTCATTGCGGTCCTAAAACCTTGGCGATATTTTATATAAGAAAGTGATTTTTTCACAGTAGGGGTCGTCGTCCTCGGCGACCCATATATTTTACATTTATTGTAAACCTAAATACGAAAGGATGTTTACATTGGCAACTAAAGATAAAGTTTTGTTAAAATTATTAAATTCCAACGAATATTTAAGCGGTGAAAGGCTTGCACACGAATTTGACATAAGCCGTGCTGCTGTTTGGAAAGCAATAAAAGCGCTTGAACAAGATGGCTATAATATTGAGGGTATCCCAAAAATCGGTTATCGACTTCTTGCGGACAATAAACTTGTAACATCTCAAAGCATTGAAGCACATCTGAAACATAAAATGCGTGTTATTCATTTCGACACTGTAGATTCAACAAATACATATTGCAAAAAACTCCTTGCAAACGGCGCCGAGGGTGAAATATTGATTACTGCCAACAAGCAAACAGCAGGCAGGGGAAGGCAGGGCAAAAGTTTTTATTCTCCTGACAAAACGGGCATTTATTTCAGCCTTGTAATTCATCCCGACACATCTCTTCAAAATGCCGTTACTGCCACAACTGCCGCCGCTGTTGCCGTGTGCAAAGCGATTGAAAAAATGACCGAGCTTAAACCAAAAATCAAATGGGTGAATGATGTTTATCTTGACGGCAAAAAGATTTGCGGAATTTTAACTGAGGCAACTACGAATTTTGAAACAGGCACGGTCGAAAGTGTTATTATAGGTATAGGAATTAATATAAGCACGACCGAATTCCCTGACGGAGTTGATGGCGCAGGTTGTCTTAATGTTGATATCAACCGAAGCGAATTTATTGCCGAAATCGTTAATGAACTGATGAATATTGTTGCAGGCGATTATGCGAGCTTTATCGATTATTACCGCAGTCATTCAATGGTAATCGGTGAGAAAATCAAGTTTATTCAAAACGGTGAAACTCATTTTGCAACTGCTCTTGCCATTGATGAACACGGCGGACTTGAAGTTGAACTTGATACCGGCGAAAAACAAACCTTGCGTTCAGGGGAGATAACGGTTAGAAAAATATAAACTATGATTTATAATTTTGCATAAAATAAAAAACGGCACTGCAAATGCAATGCCGTTTTGTTTTGGAACAAATTTAATTATTCGGTAAAACCTGATTTAACAAGAGAAACAAGACCTTCAACAGCAGCTTCTTCGTCTGAACCGTCAGCAATAATACGAATATCTGTGCCGCCCATAATACCGAGTGAAAGAACACCTAAAAGGCTCTTTGCATTAACTCTTCTTTCTTCCTTTTCAACCCAAATAGATGATTTGAATTCATTAGCTTTTTGGATAAAGAAAGTTGCAGGACGAGCGTGAAGACCAACCTGATTTTCTACCTTAACATCTTTAACAAACATAACTATAACCTCTCTAAAAAGAACATATATTGTCTTTAATTAACTGTTTTTATTTCTTTATTACATATTATACCACCAAATTGAATTCGGTCAACAACTAAAATATAACTTCGTTTGACTTGTTAATTTACGATAAAATAAACAAGCTGTATTTGTGCATTTTTCACATAATTTTTTAATCTTTTTTCAAATTCGACAAAAAAGCCTTGTCTTTATTATTGAGTTCGGCTTTTTCGAGCATATCGGGTCTGCGATAAAAAGTGCGTTCAAGCGATTTTTCCCTTCTCCATTCATCTACCTTTGCATGGTGACCCGAAAGCAAAATTTCCGGTACTTCTCTGCCGTTCCAACTTGATGGGTGAGTGTATTGCGGATATTCAAGAAGGAAGTTGAAGTGGCTTTCTTCTTCAAAACATTCATCGTCGCTGAGAACACCCGGAAGCATTCTTGAAACCGAATCGGCAAGGATAAGCGCAGGAAGTTCGCCGCCTGTGAGCACATAGTCGCCGATTGAAATTTCCTCCGGCTCAAGTTCCTCTATAACTCTTTCGTCAATACCTTCGTAGTGACCGCAAAGCATTACAATATTGTCAAGCTTTGAAAGCTCCTTGACCCTCTGCTGAGTTAATGTTTTACCCTGCGGAGTAAGATAAACCAAGTGCGGCTTAGCACCTATATCTTCGCAAATCGCTTTGTAGCAGTCAAAAATCGGCTGCGGCGCCATAATCATACCCATTCCGCCGCCGTACGGTTTGTCGTCAACTCTCCTGTGTTTATCAAGAGTATAATCTCTTATGTCAACGCAGTTAATTTCAACCTTGCCGGCTTGCCTTGCTCTGCCGATTATCGATTCGCTAAGCACGGCATTGCACATTTGCGGAAAAAGCGTCATTATATCAATTCTCATCAAATAGACCTTTCATAGCTTTAATTTTTATAACCTGATATTCGGTGTTGATTTCCTTAACAATATCGGGTGTTGCGGGGATAAGAGTGTGTTTGCCCCAAGACTCGGTATCGTAAATGTCACAAGAGCCGTAATTGAGCACATCAACTACCTTGCCGTACTCCTCCTCGGTGTCTATATCAACAATATAACATCCTATAAGGTCGGCAATGTAATTTGCGTTTTCATCGATTTTTGCATCGTTTCTGTCGCAATAAAGCACTTTGCCTTTAATCATTTCAGCCTGCTCGATAGTGTCGATACCTTTAAGCTTGATTATTGCAAGATTTTTTTGGGGACGAACGGATAAAACTTCAACACTCTTTTCGCCTTTATCGTCAAAATATAATGTTTTAAATTGCTTTAAATAATTTATATCGTCGCACCAAAGCTGCATTTTAAGTTCACCTTTAATGCCATGGGTATTATTAAGCTTACCCACTTCTAAAAATTGTTTCATTTAATCACCGATAGTTATTATACAATATTATCCGTATTCATTTCAAGAAAATATTAAAAAAGATAAGAGGCAGATTACAAAAGCAATCTGCCTCTCAGTTTAGGAATGTTCCCTACCTCAAAATACCTTTTCAATTCCCAATAGTCAACATATATATTTTACAATATTGTTTATAATTTTTCAAATTTTTGAAATAGTGTTACCTACCTGTATAGCGTTTTACTATACAACGGGTAACACCGCTATATGATGTATCTACACGCCGAATAACTAATATATATTGTGTTTGTTACTATTATGTAAATATTTGGAACTTAATTGTAAATATTTTTATGCTGCTTTTTTGAAGTGTTTCGGGTCATTTTACATAATCTTGAAAACGATAAAAATTAACTCATTTGTTTAATAAATTTTAACAAGTAATGCTCCGTGAGGGTCAACCTCTGCGGCAAAATTGTTTTTGAAAGTACCGAGATCGGCTTTTTGCCAAATGTCGTAAACATTGTATTTTTCATCCGGCATTAAAATGCTTGTCAAATCAAGCTTGATTTTTGCCTTTTTGTCCCTTGTGTTAAACAGTGCGGCATACTTGCATTTTTTACCGTTTGAAACCCAAATGATTGTGCCTTTGCCGTTTTTTTCTTCCCTCAAAAGCTGGTGAGCACCAAAAGAATTTTTGTGCATATCAAGGTAATCTTCATTAGTCAAAAGTGACAAAGTCCATTCGTCATTTTCAGGCATATTACCGCCGAAGAAAAGCGGACTTTTGAAAATACCCCAAAGGCTCATCATAGTGATTTGTTCGGGCTTTGTAAACTGAGTGTACCTGTTTTGCGGACCGTGATAGCTGCAGTGCTTGCAAAGTCTTCCGAGCGGGAGCATATCGCAGTCGGGCCAGTTGCCCTCTTTAACCTCATTTTGCCAGGTGTAACACTTGTCAAACATATCGTAAAGCTTGCTCCAAATATCCCAAAAGTCGCCTGTCATTCGCCACATATTTGCGTTTTTTGCAAGATGTTTTGCATTTTCAATGTGAGCCGGACCGGGTGAGAGCGAAAGTACCATATCCCTGCCGCAAGCGTCAATCGCTTTTCTAAGCATTTCTATTTCGTAATAAGCGCTGTAAGGTGTGTCCCATTGGCGAAATTCCGTAACTGCAATGTCATCACATTTAATAAAATCGACACCCCATTTTGCATAAAGTTCAAAAATGCTGTTATAATAATCTTGTGCGCCGTCGCAGTTTTTCATACCGTACATATCGGTGTTCCACGAGCAAACGCTGAAGTGGTGCGCAACCTCTCTCGCAGTATATTTACTGCCCTTGATAGGAGTGTTTTTGTGCACAGCCTGACGGGGGATACCACGCATAATGTGAATACCGAATTTTAAGCCGAGGGAATGAATATAATCTGCAATAGTTTTAAAACCGTTGCCGTCCTCAGCACTCGGAAAACGGTTGACAGCCGGCATAAGCCTGCCGTATTCGTCCATATTAAGCTCGGTAAAATTGTTGTAATCATTGTCTTTTGCGTTTGGCTCATACCACTGAATGTCGCAAACAATATATTCCCAGCCGTAAGGCTTCAAGTATTTTGCCGCATATTCAGCATTTTGTCTAAGCTGTTCTTCATTTACGGCAGCACCGAAACAGTCCCAACTGTTCCAACCCATAGGCGGTGTTTTGGCAAGTTTTGTATGTTTCATATATTCCTCCGAAAACTGATTTTCAAGTTCATAATATAATAGTTAATCGGTTAAGTCAATATGTTTTTTTATTTTATACTTTTGTATAATTTTAGCTAAAAAAGATTGATATGAGTGCCCTTTTATGTTATCCTAAAAACTATGGAAAATAAATTATATAAATATGAGCTTCACTGCCATACGGGTTGTGTTTCACGCTGTGGCAGGGTGGAGCCGGAAAAAATTGTTGAACTTTATATTGAAAAAGGATACGACGGAATAGTTGTTACCGACCACTACAGTCCTATGACCTTTGAGCCTAACTGGAACCCGCAAAGGCAGATTGATTTTTACCTTTCAGGCTACAGAAGAATGAAAAAGGCGGCGGAAAAATATGACGGTTTTACGGTGCTTTTGGGTATGGAACTTCGCCACTACGGCACGGCAAACGACTATTTGATTTACGGTATCGACGAAAGTTTTTTGTACTCTGCAGGTAACCTTATGACCCCGTGGGAAAAGAAAATTTACGAGCTTTGCCACAGCAGGGGATACCTCGTTTTTCAGGCGCATCCGTTTAGACCGTGTATAAGAAGATGCAATGAAAACTATATTGACGGCATCGAAATTTATAACGGCAAAACGAATGAAGAGCAAAACGCTAAGGCGGAAGCTTGGGCTGAAAAGAGCGGCAAGCTTGTTTGTTCGGGTTCAGATTTTCACACCTTGGCGCATACTGCAAGGGGCGGAATAATTACAAAAGAAGCGATAAATAATAATGATGATTTGCTTAAAGTTCTTAAAAGTCAAGATTTTGAACTTATAAAAACATATTAATTTGTAACATTGTCTGTTTTTTGTCGTTTAATAGTAAAAATAAAGTAAAAATCGGTCATACTTTGTTGACGAAGTGACGATTATTTTATATAATAAGTATAAAGTTCTTGAGAGGAGGATGTTTATGTGGCTTGATAAGAATAATATCGAAACGCTTTATGCGCCGCAAAAGCGCAATTACAAGAAAGAAGTTTTTGAAGCGGTAAAAAAGTTTGCTATCAAAGTTGCCAAAAAGCAAGACGGTTTTCGTAAAGAGTCACGAAAAATTCTTCTCGAAAGCAGAAAAAAGTCTTATGACGAGATAAAAAATAGGACTGCAACCGACCCAAAGGTGATTTTGTTTTCAACATTTGACGGCAGAAGTTACGGCGACAGTCCAAAGGCAATATATGAGTATATGCTTAGCGACGAAAGGTTTGACGATTACACTTTCATTTGGGCTTTTCGCAACCCTAAGCAGTTCACTTTTGTTCTTGACAACCCAAATACAGTTGTTGTCACGGTTAATACGAAAGATTATGAGCTTGCGTGCGCAACGGCAAAGTATTGGGTTTATAACTACCGTGTCAGCGACCATATTTACCCTAAGGATGACCAGGTTTATATTCAGCTTTGGCACGGAACACCGCTAAAAAGGCTCGGTTATGATATTAACATTTCCGACAATGCGATGAATTCAAAAAGCGAAATTCGTGACAAGTATAAGGTTGACGCAGAAAAGTTTAAATATATTCTTGCTCCGTCGCATTTTGCGGCTGAAAAATTCATTTCTGCATGGAACCTTGAAGAAGTCGGAAAAACGGACACCGTTGTTGAACTTGGCTACCCGAGAAACGACTTTTTAACAAATTATACAAAAGAAGACGCCCAAAATATTATTAAAGAATTAAATCTTCCTACTGATAAAAAATATATCCTTTATGCCCCTACTTGGCGTGATAATCAGCACCAAGCCGGTATCGGCTACACTTATAAAACAGAGGTCGACTTTGACAAACTCAGGCAGGAGCTCGGCGATGAATATATTATTCTTTTCAGGGCGCACTACCTTGTTGCAAACTCGTTTGACTTTGACAAGTACAAAGGTTTTGTTTACAATGTTTCGGGTGTGAACGACATTAACCATCTTTATGTTATATCCGATTTGCTTGTTACGGACTATTCTTCCGTATTTTTTGACTATGCAAATTTGAAGCGACCGGAGATATTTTATATGTACGACCTTGAAGCGTACGGCAATGAAATTCGTGGCTTTTATATTGAGCTTGACGAACTTCCGGGTCCTATAGTTAAAACAGAAGATGAACTTATAAAAGCAATTAAAAAAGCGCCGAACGACCACTCTTACGATGAAAAGTATGAGAAGTTCAACGCTAAGTTTAATTATCTTGATGATGGTAAAGCCGCTAAAAGAGTGACTGAAAAGATAATTGAAGAATTTTGATTTAAACTTAAAAATCGGGGGCTAACATTGTTAGCCCTTTGTTTTTTTGCATAACAAAAGGGATAGGAAAAGACCTATCCCTTAATTTTGTTTTGTTTTAAACTCTTGCGACCATTTCGCCGTATTCTTCTTTACTCTTTTTGATGAATTCTTCAACTTGCTTTGCACTCGGCATAGCGTCGGAGCAGGAATGAGCAGAAATAAGAATAGAGGCGGAAGCCGAACCAAACTCAAGGCATTCGATAATTTCCTTGCCTTGAAGCAGGCTGTAAAGGAATGACGAACCGTAACCGTCGCCGCCACCGAAACCTTTAAGCTTAACAGCAGGGAACGGCTTTATAGAATAAAACTTGCCGTCGTTTGTATATGCGGTTGAACCCTCTTTGCCGTGTTTGATTACGCAAATAGCTGCGCCGAACGACTGCCAATACTTAGCCGATTCAGGGTCAGATTCCTTAACACCTACGATACCTTCTGTAAGGTCAAATTCCTCTCTTGAACCCATAATGATATCTGCATTTTGAGCAACAAGGCTGTAGTAAACTGCTACTTCGTCCTTAGATTTCCATGTGTATTCACGCCAGTCAATGTCAAAAATAATGCGAACATTATTTTTCTTGGCAAGAATCATAGCTTTAAGGCAAGCTTCCCTTGACGGCGACTGAGCAAGCGCAGTGCCGCTGATAACGATAGCTTTTGCAGATGCAATATAATCTTCGTCAATATCTTCCGGTGCCATACAAAAGTCGGCAACATTGTCACGATACATAAGTATTGACGACTTTTCTTTTGAAAGAATTTCAGTGAAAGTAAGACCGATACATTCGCCGTTCTTTGCTCTTGTGATATGTGAAGTGTCAATGCCCTCTTTTTCAAAATAGTTAACAACAAAATCGCCGAACTGGTCGTTACTTACGCAGCCGCAAAAACCGACTTTACAGCCGAGCCTTGCAAGACCGACGGCAATGTTAGCAGGCGAACCGCCGACATATTTGTTAAAATTTGACGATTCGCTGAGAGGCATATACATATCGGTTGGGTTAAAATCGATAGCAATTCTGCCAATAGGAATAAAGTCAAGCGGCTTTGACATATCAAACTCTACATAACTCATAATTATTTTCCCCTTAAATGTTATTAAAAATGTTATTGAAACAAATGCCTTGTTTTCTCAACATTAGTATATTTTTTGTTTTATTACGCTTTATTGTCTGTGCCGAAAATCAAAATGTGCTTTTTGGCATTTTGATACGCACCCTCAACTTCCTTGCCCTGCAAGTCGTAGTAACCGTTTATTTCACCGTTTTCATATGCACTTTTAACGGTGCTCTCAACGCTGTCAAATGTGGCAGTGGCAATGTTGATTTTTTTAATACCCGTGTGACTGCAACGAACAAAATCGTCCGGTGTAATTCCTGTGCCTCCGTGGAGAACGAGCGGGAGTGAAGTGTTTTTTTCCACTTCTTCAAGAATGTCAAATCTAAGCTTAGGCGTGCTCTTGTAGTTGCCGTGAGCGTTGCCGATAGCAATGGCGAGTGCGTCAACACCTGTTTCATTTTCAAACTTAACGGCGTCGCAAGGCTTGGTGCAGTTGATTGCAATGTCCTCGCTTCCGTCCTCGGAACCGCCTACACAGCCGATTTCCGCCTCAACATCCGCATTATATTTCTTCGCAATGCCGATAACTTCTTTTGTGACATTAATGTTTTCGTCAAGCGGCAGGTGCGAGCCGTCAAACATAACGGAAGTGAAACCGAGCTCAAGCGCCTGCGTTATTTTTTCAATAGTTTTGCCGTGGTCAAAGTGAACTGCAACAGGAGTGTCGGCACTTTTTGCGGCGGCAACCATAAGCGGACCTATTACCTCAAGCGGACTTTGTTTAAGCCTTACTTCGGCAATCTGCAAAATGACGGGAGCGTTTAACTCTTTCGCCGCTTTTAATACGCCAAGTACCATTTCCATATTAGCAACGGAAAACGAACCTACTGCATAGTTACCTTTTTGAGCGTCGGCTAAAAGCTTACTCATATTAACCAGCATATTTAAATTCCCCTTAAAAAATGTAAGCGAGTTGACAGTAAGCCGAGTTCTGTCGTGGGCAGTTATCTATCTAGTTGCAAAATTGCTCTTGCAATCGAGCCATCCTTTGAAGTTATGTGTCGAGCAAACAACCCTTCGTTCGATGTTGCAGCGAATAGGGTTTACATGGCAGGGAATGTCTCCACTCCCTCGGTGAGCTCTTACCTCGCCTTTCCACCCTTACCAAAAAATTGGCGGTATATCTCTGTTGCACTTTCCCTAAGGTCACCCTCGGCGGCCGTTAGCCGTTATTCTGCTCTGCGCTGCTCGGACTTTCCTCATACTGATTATTCAGCACGCAACTGCCAAGTCAACTCGCTTCTTCTATTTTAAAGTAAATTATTTGCCGTGTCAATATATTTTACAAAATGACGGTTGAAATACTTATAATATTGTAGTATTATCTATTAAAGTATTGGAGGTGGAACCATGCCACGATTTGAAAATGAAGATTTTGACCCTAAACATACAAGAAACGATGTTGACAGAACAGTTCCAAAAGACGAAGATTACTACAACTATTCACCTATGGATGTTGACCTTGATTTTAATTCAAAAAGAAAGGGCGACGATATAGTTGTTGACAATCAAAGAAGAAATGAACAGCCGAGATATCAGGCTAAGCCAAATGACGATATTTCGTTTAAGAGCGAAACGAGAGAAGATTTTGTAAGAAGCTCAAACTCAGGCAAAACAGGCAATAACCATTCTAAAAAGCCGGGCGGCTCAAACAGCCAAAAGCCAAAAAATCACCGTTCAAAAACAAAGGCTGAAAAAAAGGCGAAAACGATTATATCTGTAATTTTAGTTTTGGTTATTTTGCTTGTCGGCTCTGTTTTCCCTATCCTTGGCAGAGTGAATTATGATGAAAAAAAGGCGGACAAGTATGTAACTTCGAGCGAGCTTAAAAGCGATTCTTCGGTTAAGAACATTCTTCTTTTGGGTGTTGACGCAAGGAGTAACGAGGAAGCGGAGCAAACGAGAAGTGATACTATGATGCTTATCAGCGTCGATTCAAAGCACCACTGTATTAAGCTTGTATCTTTTCTTCGTGACACTTGGGTTTATATTCCGTCACTCGATTACAGTCAAAGGCTCAATGCGGCTTGCTCAAACGGAGGGTACAAAAATGTTGTTGAAACTATCGAGTATAATTTCGGAGTTGACATTGACGGCTATGTTGTAACCGACTTTGAAATGTTTAAGGTGCTTGTTGACAGCCTTGGCGGCGTTAAAATAGATGTAACGGAGAAAGAAGCAAAGGAAGTAACAAACCATCCTAAGCGCTACGGAAATGTCACCCTTGAAGCGGGAAAGAATAAGCTTGACGGCGAGCAGGCACTTGCTTATTGCAGAATCAGGAAGATTGACACCGACTTTGTCAGAACCGAAAGGCAGCGTACCGTTATGAGCGCTATCCTCAAAAAGGCTATGACTAACCCGTTTAAGCTTTACAAAATGGCTTATGCAAGCGCACCGTATATTGAAACCGACCTATCAAAGAGCGAACTTATGGGTTTTGTTGCAAAGGCAGGCACTTGCGTAACAAATATTCACCAAACAAGCGTACCGTTTGACGGTACTTGGGACTATGCAACGATTTACGGCAACAGTGTAATTAAGATTAATCAGGAAAAAAATAAGGACAAGCTTATTGATTATATCTATAACCTTTCCTCAGCCGATATCAAAGCGCAGGAAAAATCAGACGAATAAAAATTATAACCGGTCACTTCGTTGTGACCGGTTATTTTTTGTTAAGGCGAACACAGTTCGACCCTATGCAATTTCTTTATTTTTCTATTATCTCTCTTGCCTTTTTGATTTGATTTTCAATGCTTGAAATGCTCGGACCGCCCTCAACAAGCCTGTCGTTTACACATTTTTCAAGATTGATTGCAGTGTAAACACCGTCGTCAAAAATGTCGCAAATCTTTTTGTATTCTTCAATCGGTAAGGTTTCAAGCGTAAGACCCTTATCAATGCAAAGCGCAACAAGTTCACCGGTTGCTTTGTATGCATCTCTGAACGGTAAACCCTTGCCGACAAGATAATCGGCGCAATCTGTAGCATTAATAAAGCCTTTAGCCGCCGCATTTCTCATATTATCCTTGAGCACTGTCATAGTGTCAATCATAGGGGTGAAAGCATTAAGACACATTTTAACTGTGTCAACTGCGTCAAAAATAGCTTCCTTATCCTCCTGCATATCTTTGTTATATGCAAGCGCAATACCTTTCATAACAGTTAAAAGGGCAGTGAGGTCACCGAAAACTCTGCCGCTTTTACCCCTTACAAGCTCTGCAATATCAGGGTTTTTCTTTTGCGGCATAATGCTTGAACCGGTTGAAAATGCGTCGTCAAGCTCAACAAATTTGAACTCCCAACTGCACCACATAATGATTTCTTCACTGAATCTTGAAAGGTGAACCATAATAAGCGAAAGAGCACTTGCAAGTTCGATGCAAAAATCTCTGTCTGACACACCGTCAAGGCTGTTTGACGAAACGCTGTCAAAGCCGAGGAGTTCTGCCACCATATTACGGTCAAGCGGATAAGTTGTGCCTGCAAGTGCACCGGAGCCGAGCGGCAAAACATTCATTCTTCTTTTAACATCACCGAGTCTGTCAAGGTCACGAAGAAGCATAGAAGCATATGCCATAAGGTGATGACCGAAAGTTATAGGCTGCGCCCTTTGAAGATGGGTGTAACCCGGCATAATAACAGTCTTGTTTTCTTCAGCCTTGTTGCAAAGCACTTCAATAAGAGCCATGATTTTTTCGCTGATTTCGTCAATTTCTTTTTTGAGTACCATTCTTATGTCGAGTGCAACCTGGTCGTTTCTTGACCTTGCAGTGTGAAGCCTTTTGCCGGTTTGACCGAGCCTTGAGGTAAGTTCGCCCTCAACAAAAGTGTGAATATCTTCTGCACTCATATCAATTTCAAGCTTGCCCGACTTGATATCATCAAGAATACCGTTTAAGCCGTCAACAATTTTGTCGCTTTCGCTCTTTTCAATAATTCCTGTTGCACCGAGCATAGTTGCGTGGGCGATACTGCCTTTAATATCTTCTTCAAACATTCTTGAATCGAATTTGATAGAAGAGTTAAAATCGTTAGTTTCCTTGGCAAGTTCTTTTTTGAATCTGCCTTTCCATAGTTGTGCCATAAAATTTACCTCGTTATACAAAACTCTATTACAAAACTAAGGGCGAACAGTGTTCGCCCCTACGAAATTTTTAATTTTTATTGACTGTAGGGGTCGGCGTCCCCGACGACCCGCTAAATTATTAATTAGTCGTTAGCTTCTCTTTTCTTGTCAAGGAGAGCCTTAACCTTTGTTGAAAGACCAAAGAGGTTGATGAAACCTGCTGAATCAGCCTGGTTGTAAGCGCCGCCGTCATCACCGAATGAAGCAACATTTTCATCATAAAGAGTGTATGGTGATGTAACGCCTGCGTTCATAACATTGCCTTTGTAAAGCTTAACTTTAACATCGCCGGTAACTCTTTCCTGAGTTTTGTTAACGAAAGCGTCAAGTGCTTCACGAAGAGGTGAGAACCACATACCGTTATAAACAAGTTCGCCGTATTTTTCGGCAACAAGCTTCTTATAGTGAGCAGTGTCACGGTCAAGAGTAATCATTTCAAGGAGTTCGTGAGCCTTGTAAATGATTGTACCGCCCGGAGTTTCATAAACGCCACGGCTCTTCATACCTACAAGACGGTTTTCAACAATGTCAAGAAGACCGATACCGTTCTTGCCGCCAAGTTCGTTAAGCTTTTCAACAAGAGCAAGAGGACTGAGCTTTTCGCCGTCAAGCGCAACAGGCTCACCCTGTTCAAAATGAATTGTTACATAAGTAGGTTCGTCAGGAGCTTTTTCAGGAGCAACGCCGAGTTCAAGGAAACCGTCCTTGAGGTACTGCGGCTCGTTTGCAGGGTCTTCAAGGTCAAGACCTTCGTGGCTCAAATGCCAAACATTCTTATCCTTTGAATAGTTTGTTTCACGGTTTATTTTAAGAGGAATGTTGTGAGTTTCTGCGTATTCAATTTCTTCTTCACGAGATTTAATATCCCACTCACGCCATGGAGCAATAATTTCCATTTCTGGTGCAAGCGCTTTAAGTGCAAGTTCAAATCTTACCTGGTCGTTACCCTTACCGGTGCAGCCGTGGCAAATAGCGTCTGCGCCCTCTTTAATAGCAATCTCTGCAAGACCTTTTGCAATGCAAGGACGAGCGTGAGAGGTACCGAGAAGGTATTCTTCGTATTCGGCGCCTGCCTTAACGCAAGGGAAGATATAATCTTTAACATATTCTTCTTTAAGGTCGAGGATATAAAGCTTAGAAGCACCTGTTGCCTTAGCCTTTTCTTCGAGTCCGTCAAGTTCGGTGCCCTGACCTACATCGCCGGAAACAGCAATAACTTCACAGTTGTTGTAGTTTTCCTTGAGCCAAGGAATGATGATAGAAGTGTCAAGTCCGCCTGAATAAGCAAGGACCACTTTTTTGATATTTTTCTTATCCATTGTTATATATCTCCTTTAGGAATATTTGCTTTATGCCTACATTATAGTAAGGTGAATCTCATAATGCAAGTGATTTTATAAAGTTTGTATAATTATTCAAAAAACACGGCAAATATACGCTGTATTTGTATAAAATTACAACAAAATGATGAAAAAGAAAGGGTTAACATTGCTAACCCCACTAAAAAGATATGATATTAATAGTGTTCAGCGGCAAACATTGTTTTCCTATCTTTAACCGTCTGCGCCGACTTTGATAACACCAAAAAGCTTCACTTTGCCGTCAATCTTTTTTGTAATCTACTCAACATTATATTCAGGTGCGTTTAAATCAATTTTAATATTTTATATGATATGCGAAATGTAAATAATTTTAAAAAAGAAAAATGCCGAAGTATAAAAATACATCGGCATTTCCCTCTCTGTCATTACAAACTATGGAGGACCAAGAGTTTGAAATGGTGCGGTCCATTTCAAAGTAACTTCATTATAGTGCATATTGCATAATTTGTCAATAGCATTATGAAAAATTTTGATATATTTTTACATATGAGCGTAGGGTTTGTCGAAACTTGTATTTGAATGTAAAAAGAGAAAAAATATGTACTGTAACGGTCAGATTTATTGACTGCAAACAAATGTTTGTATAATATCGAACTCAAAGGCATATCCCTTTTGCCACTCAGGTTTAAAAGCCTAATCGGGAACCTTAATATTTTGCAAAGGCAGGTAATTCTTAATGAATATCGACAAACTCGCTGACGAATACGAAAAGCAGTACAATGTACTTTGTGCCAAGGTTGACGGACTTAAACCTCTTTTAAGCGTTTACCGAGGTGAAGACTTGCACCTGCTTAGAAGAAAAATAAAAATTTACTATGATATGGCTTGTGAATGCAGAAAAGTTTACTTTATGCTTTCACGATATTATGAGGAGGAAAAATAATGAAAAGTTTTATTGAAGAATGTGTGGGAGAATATGACATTTTTGATAAAGACGGTTTTGACGAGCAAAAGATTTTGAAAAATTCGTTAAGCTTTGTACTTCCGAAAATAGTTGAAAACGAGCTTACACAAAAACAAAGGCTCTGCTTTGAAATGTTTTATTTGAAACATAAAAAGCAAGATGAAATCGCAAAAATTTTGCGCCTTTCTCAGCCTACTGTATCTCGCCATATAAAATCGGCAGAAAACATTATTAATCGTGTGGGTACATATTGTATCTACAGTATAAAGAAAACGAGTGAGCAGTGGGAAAAGCTTCAATAAGCCTTTTAATCGGTAAAATCGTAGGGGCTGACATTGTCAGCCCGCCGAATATTAACGCTTTGGAGCGGAGCTTTTGCGCCGCTCCTATTTAAACGGTTGATACGGCTGAGGCTCTTTTAAAGATGCAGTGCACCACCAAAGCTAACAAACCGAAAAAAGCACCTATTCATTCTATGAACGGGTGCTTTTTTTGTTAAATTTATAAGCCTAAAATAAGCGCTAAAAGAAGCATAAACGCATAAATAATCGGCTGGTGTAAAATATATACCCAAAGACTGTTTTTGCCTATAAAACAGAGAAATTTGCTCCTTTGCTTATACATAGTTTTCGGTAAATTTTCATCCTTTGCAAGCTTGCCCAAAAAAGCGCCGAACATAAACATAAAAAGCCACGGTATTATTGAAAAATAATCGGCACTTTTAAAAGAGTAATTGTAAAACCCGAGTGGCATAAAAATATTTGTTTGGTAAAGGCTTGACGGCAAATCAATAAGACCGAAACAGAGTGTTCTTGTGTTTACCCCGTAGGTGAAGAAAAAGAGCAAAAGCGAAATGAGTGCGCCGACCTTGTAATTTATTTTGTTAATGAGCGGCATAAGAAGCCCTGTAATTATCATACATGAGCCGAGACAGTGGAGGATTCCGAAGTAAATTTCATTTCCCTCAAAGCCGAAAAGAGGCATAATAACGGCGGTGAAAATCGTGATGATAATGCCGAAACACAGCACGACAACTCCACGCTTTACCGTGTTCCTCGAAAGGCGTGAACACACACCCGAAATGACGATGAATATTGCCCAAAAAAGCGGCTGAACGGTGCACAGTGCATCAAAAACTTTATATCCCCAACTGAGATTTAAAACATCGCCCACATCAAGAAAAGCGTGGTGAATAATCATACAAATTATTGCAAAGCCACGAATCTCGTCAAGCATATATATTCTTTTTTTGTTCGTTTTCTTTTTCTTTCTTGCCATATATTTCTCCTAAAAATGTTAAATTGATTATAGCATAAATTATTAGTATTGTATACAGCAAAATTTTGTGATATAATGTTTTAGAATTTTAAAGATATTCTTTTAATATAGCGAGGTTTTAATTATGAAAGAATTTCACGGCGAATATAAGGGTGAAGCGTTGACAGTTGTTAACCAAACCAATACGGCTGCGGCTGTGGGTTCGGGTTCGCTTCCTGTTTTTGCAACTCCTATGATGCTTGCACTTATGGAAGAGGCTACTTGTGAAGCTTGCGCTCCTCTCCTTGACGAGGGTGAAACAACCGTAGGCACTAAGGTAGAGATTACTCATGACAAGGCAAGCGGCTTGAGCACTGCAATTTCAGCTTGCGCCAAGCTTGAAGAAGTTGACGGAAGAAGGCTTGTTTTTTCTGTCAGCGCCAAGGATGAAAAAGGCGATATAATCGGCAAGGGCAAGATTGAAAGATTTGTTGTTCTTGTTGATAAATTTATGAAAAGGGTAAACGGCTGATGAGATATAAAGCAGTTATATTTGATTTTGACGGTACTATTTGCGATACCGGTGAGGGGATACTTAAAAGTGCAAAGTTTGCACTTGATTATTATAATATTGAAGCGCCGGAGTATACCGAACTTACCTACTTTATCGGTCCTCCGCTTCTTGTAACTTTTCAGGAAAAATTCGGTGTTGACGCCGCAACTGCAGACAAGCTTGTTAAAAAATACCGTGAGCGTTACACCAATAAGGGTCTTCTTGAAAGTAAAATGTACGACGGAATCAAGGAACTTTTGGTTAAACTAAAAAAAGAGGGTATCAAGCTCGGTATCGCTTCTTCAAAACCGCAAGATTATGTTGAGGCGCT
This sequence comes from uncultured Eubacteriales bacterium, assembly GCA_900540235.1. GTDB lineage: Bacteria > Bacillota > Clostridia > Oscillospirales > Acutalibacteraceae > Eubacterium_R. The sequence goes on along the minus strand of UQEY01000019.1, from coordinate 9,993 downwards.
GCTTGACCATAACACAATCAAGTCGTATTTTGATGTTATTTGCGGCGTATCGTTTTCTGCCGATTGCGAGTCGAAAGCAAATATTATTTCACGCTGTTTAAAAGAGCTTGAAACTGCCGGAAACGAAACCCTTATGGTTGGCGATAAAAGTTACGATATAAACGGTGCAAAGGCAAATATGATTGACAGCGTCGGTGTTATGTGGGGATACGGCAGTCGTGTTGAATTTGCAGGCGCAGGCGCTAAGTTTATTGCCCAAAAAATTGATGATATCTTTTCAATCGCACTCGGCTATTTTGAGCAGACTGAGGAAGTGACCGGCATTTACAGCGGCAGGATAATTGATGTTCATAACGACAGAATTACTCTTGTTGACGGCGACGAAGCGTATAGGGAAGTTGTTGAGCATCCGGGCGGAGTTGCTATTGTGGGTTTAACCGAGGATAACGAAATTTTACTTGTAAGGCAGTTTAGGTATCCTTATAAGGAAACAATATATGAAATTCCTGCCGGTAAGCTTGAAAAAGGCGAAGATGTAAAAGCAGCGGGAATAAGAGAATTTAGCGAAGAATGTGGCGCAACGGCAGAAATATTTGAGCCTTTCGGCGAAGTTTATCCGTCTCCGGGTTACTGCGGCGAAATTATCAGGCTTTTCTACGCAAAAAATATCACCTTCGGTCAGCAGCATCTTGACGAGGATGAATTTCTTGATGTTATCAAAATGCCGATTAAAGAAGTTGTGTCAAAAATTATGAGCGGCGAAATCAAGGATGCAAAAACCATTGCAGGTGTATTTAAGATAAAGGAATTAATGAACTTATGAGTGCTTATTTGGATAATTCTGCTACAACAAAGCCGTGCGACGAATGTGTAAAAGCGGTTATGAATATGCTGAGCAATGATTTCGGCAACGCTTCAAGCCTGCATGCTCTCGGCATTAACGCTATGAAGCAGATTATTTTGGCAAGGGGAGCAGTTGCCGATTCTCTCGGTGTTGACAAGGATGAGATTTATTTCACTTCCGGTGCTACTGAGGCTAACAATATGGCACTTTTCGGTGCGGCTAAAGCTAAAAAGAGGCTCGGCAACCGCATTGTTACTACTGCTGTTGAGCACGAAAGCGTTTTGCAGTCGGCAGAGCAACTTGAAAAGCAAGGTTTTGAAGTTATTTTTCTTAAACCCGACAGCAAGGGTAATATAAGTGAAAAGCAGCTTTTTGAGGCGGTTAATAAAGATACGATTTTAGTATCTATGATGTATATCAATAATGAAGTTGGCACGGTTATGCCGATAAAATCTATTCAAAAAGCAGTGAAAAAAGCGGGTGCCCCGGCGCTTATTCACATTGACTGCGTTCAGGCTTACGGCAAGGTTAATATCAACCCTAAAAAGCTTGGTGCCGATTTGGTGTCAATCACTGCTCACAAAATTCACGGTCCTAAGGGCGTCGGTGCTCTTTATATTAATAAGGATGCGAATTTGACCGACCAAAATTTTGCAAGAACTTTCGGCGGCGAGCAGGAAAAGAGAATCAGACCGGGAACGGAGTGTTCTCCTCTTATTGCAGGGTTCGGTGCGGCAGTAAATGCGCTTCCTAACATTGCCGAGCAGAAGAAAAAGATTAAAGAGCTTAACTCTTATGCAAGAGAAAAACTATCGGCTATTGACGGAATAATATTTAATAACGATGAAAATTCGTCGCCGTATATACTCAATATTTATGTTCCCACTTTTATGCGAAGTCAAACGGTTTTGCAGGAGCTTTCAGCTAAATACGGCGTTTATGTCAGCAACGGCTCAGCTTGCGCAAAGGGTAAAAAGAGCCATGTGCTCACAGCTATGAATTTGCCAAACGAGATTATAGATAAAAGCATCAGGGTCAGTTTTTCAAGATTTAATACTAAAGATGATGTTGACCTTCTTGTGTCATCGCTTGATGATTTGATAAAAAATCACCCAATAAGATAGAAACGGAATACATATAATGAAAGAAATTATACTTGTTAAAAACGGTGAGCTTGCCCTCAAGGGTCTTAACCGTTCAAGCTTTGAGGATAAGCTTGTAAAAAATATTAAGCACAAAATATCAGACCTTGGTGAGTTTGAATTTACCAAGAGCCAGTCAACCATCATGGTAACTCCTCTTGACGATGATATCGACCTTGACGAGGCTTGCGACAGAATTTCAAGAGTTTTCGGCATTGCCGCTTTTTCAAGGGCTTGCGAGTGTGAAAAAGATTTTGAGGATATTAAGGCTAAGGCTTGCGAATACCTTGCAGACGAACTCGGCGAAGCTAAGACTTTTAAGGTTGAGGCTAAGCGCTCGGATAAAAAATTCCCGATGAAATCGCCTGAAATCAGCAGGGAACTCGGCGGATATATCCTTTCACAGTTTAATAACCTTAAAGTTGATGTTCATAACCCGGACATTATCGTTACCGTTGAAGTTAGGGAAAAATATGCTTTCGTTCGTGGCAACAATATTAAGGGCGCAGGCGGTATGCCGACGGGTACCAACGGCCGTGCGGCTATACTTATCAGCGGCGGTATCGATTCACCTGTTGCGGCATATATGATGGCTAAGCGTGGTATTGAGCTTTGCGCCGTTCACTTTGCTTCACCGCCTTATACAAGCGAGCTTGCAGAGATGAAAGTTATGGACCTGCTTAAAAAAGTTGCACGCTTCAGCGGTGTAATCACCACTTATGTTGTTCCTTTTACCGAGCTTCAAGAAGCTATCAGGGACTATTGCCCTGAGGAATATTTTACAATTATTATGCGCCGCCTTATGATGAAACTTTCGCAAAGGGTGGCAGAAATGCAAAATTGCACCGCTCTTATCACCGGTGAAAGCGTCGGTCAGGTTGCGAGCCAAACTATGTATGCGCTTGCGTGTACCGATTGTGCCGCAGATATGCCTGTTTTCAGACCTTGTATCGGTATGGATAAGGAAGAAATTATTGCAATTTCACGCAAGATTGACACTTTTGACATTTCAATTCAGCCTTATGAAGATTGTTGCACCGTGTTTACTCCTAAGCATCCGAAAACAAGGCCTCATAAGGATGATGTTATCAAAGCTGAAGAAAAAATACCAAACCTTGACCAAATGCTTAACACTGCTATAGAAAATGTTAAGAAAGTTATTATTAAATAATTATGAGTGAAGATAAAAAAGATTTCAATAACGAAAGCATTGATGATATTTTAAAAGACTTTCAGGCTAAAAGGGAAAGCAGGCAAAACGAGGGCGAAAAAGAAAAATATATCCCCGTTCCTGTTGCCCCTCCTAAAAAGCATATTGATTTTTCCAAGGCGGAAAGCGAAGAAAACGCCGAACCTAAGCCGAAGAAAGAAAAAGTAAAGAAAGAAAAAAAGCCTAAAAAAGAAAAGGTTAAAAATGAAAAGGAATCGGTTGAAAAACCTGACAAAAAATTCTCATTTAAAATACCTATTATAATAGTATTAATTATAGCACTTGTTGTAGGCGCAGTCTTTGGCATAGGAAATGCGATAAAGTCTTCTCAAAACGCTTATCTCAAAACTTATCAAAAAAAGTATCCGTCGGTTTCTTTTCCGTCCGATATTTTGGAAAAGTATTGTGATTCCTACGGCAAAAACTCAAGCCTCGCAGGATATATTAAAATTAAAGATATCAACCTTGATTCAAGCGTTTACACCAAAAAAACAGGTGACAAGCCTTATATCGAGCGCTCGGTTAAAGGTGCGCAGGTTTTCAACAATGTTGTTTATCTTAATGACAATTCTCTTGAAAGCTTCTATTCTTCGGCAGACAGCTATAACAATAATGCCACCGGTTTTATTTCCTATTCCGATTTAACGGCTGACTATAATTTTAAGGTCGTTGCGGCTTATTATACCAATACTAAGGCTGAGGATGACGGCGACTACATTTTTCCATACAATGTAACCGAGCGCCAAACTCCTCAAAGCGCACTTGACTTCCTTGACAGAATTAAGAATAAATCGCTTTATTCAACCGGTATTACCGTCACCCGTGGCGATACGCTTTTAACCGTTTCCTGCCCGACCGATTTCCACAAAGATTTTAGGTTTGTCGTTGTCGGTGTTGCAAGAAATGATGACAAAAAGCTTACTGCCACACCACGCTCCCATATCTTCTATCCTCAGGTTATTTTTGACGAAACAGGGGAGAAAAACTATTTTAATTTTACGGCTAAGTGGTATCCTACAATCGTTGTCGGCAACAAAACAGTTGAACAAACGATTAAAGATTATGAGTGAATTGTGCGCAAGCACAAGAGACACGAGACTCCAAATTTGGCGACCCTAAGGAGCAACAAATTTGGGAGAAACAGTTCGGGGAACTGTTTCGTAGTGAGTAGTTTTATAACGGGCTAATGATATTCGCCCCTACGAAAGTTTTATTACTTAGAACTGTCTAAATGATAAAATAACCGTAGGGGCGAACATTGTTCGCCCGCTTTTGTTTTTTACTCAACATTTTTCATCATATTTGACAATAATTCTACAAATGTCTAAAAAAATTGTGATATTTTGCAAATAAATATTAAAAAATTGTAAACATTTGTTACCTAAAAATAGCCTTATTCTATTGACATAATTATAACGCAATGATATAATGTAACCAAATAATTGTGTAAATAGGGTAACTATGCCCGTTTACACACTGCAAAAGCGATTTTTGCCGGCGGTATCGTTTGTTTTTGGTCAGGTAAACAGCGGTGCAAAAGCCAGCAAACAAGAGTAATTGCAAATTTTAAGGAGGAAAAGAAAAATGAAAAAAAGGCTTTCCAAAAAGATTTTGGCTGCTTTTCTTGCTGTAATGATGGTTATCACAGCGCTTCCGATGAGCGTTTTTGCCGCTAACGGTTATATTGACGCTGAAAATGATGCCGCTGTTACAGAAGTGAAAAACGCAATGTCAGAATTTAAGTCAAAGCTTGCTGAACCTAACGCTGCTTATTCTAATGTTACTCCGGCTTACCAGGCATATGTTAACTGTCAGCAAGGTCTTGACGCTTACATTTACGGCGGTAAAGAAACTGCACTTAACGGCTTGGCAGGCAAGTTGACTGCCGCTATGAACGCAATGAGTGTGTTCACAGGTGCTTCTGCCAATACTGACAAATATCGTACAACTAAGGTTTTCCCTGCTGATTCAACCGGTTACGGTTCAGAGGACTATGCTAAGGCATACAAGAATGTTCTTTGGCTTGAAACCGGTATTGACACAAACGGTAACGACGGTAAAACAGCTGCTGAAAAATTTTCGGCATTGACTCTTTACTATCCTGAGGCTACATTGATGTACGACGGTATAACTGACCCTGCTACCGCTATTATGGCAATTACATCAGGTGAAGGTGATGCCGGCATTGGCGGAAATAAGCCTAGATATGTATCTGCTATCGTATCTGGGTCAAACGACTTTGCTTTAGACAGTAATTGGCGTGGTACAGCCGGTAACAATTTCGACTTTAACTGGTCTTGGATTACTAACGGCAACAGCTATGACCTTGCTAACAACACATCCAAAGCAGGTACTGTTTATCAGATTCGTAGCGGCCGTAGAAGCTATGCTAATAAGTATTTTGCAAACCTTTTGGTATTTAAGAACGGCGCAAGCACATTCGGTACAGGCACAGGCGCTAAGCTCAAGGCTGATGTAGTTCCTACTCTTAAAGCTCACATCGGTTCTTCCAATAATTTTGCTAACAACATTAACGATTCTGCTTCACCGACAGTAACAGGTACAACAAAAATTCATGTTGTTAACTACAAATATGTTATTGATGCTATCAAGTCAAACGGCTCAAAGATGAAGGGCGTTGACCTTGGCGAATATTCGGAAGGTAGCCTTATTCAGTATATCAAGGCTATGGATGCCGCTACTGCATTTGAACCAAGCAGTTACTTCACTTCTTCAAACGATATTGACGGTTACTGCAGAGCTGCTTCAAGTGTTGTTTCAACAATGAACAGTGCAAGCACAAGCACCACTAACAGTGAAGCTTGGGAGGCACTTCGTGATGCTATGAGCTCACAAGTAAGGCAGACATATGCTGAAGGCGGTGACAAGTATACAGCTGATTCTTGGGCAACATTTACTGAAGCTTACGAAACAGTTCGTGACTACTTTGCAAACATCAACACAACTGATTTCACAACTGAAACCCATTATACAGATGCCGATACAGCTAAAGCATATGCAAATGCTGTTACAACTGCATACAATGGTCTTAAAACAAATGTAGCAAAGGTTGACACAACTGCTCTTGTTACAGCTATTAAGACATTTGAATCATATGATGCTAACTTCTTTACATCAGCTTCTTACAAAGCAGTTCTTGCAACTGTAAATGAAGTTAAGGCTGCTGTTTGGGGTTCGGCAGATAACTGGGGTGTTCCTGCATATGCTCCTGATGATGACGAAGCAGGCACAGGTAAAGCTCTTGTAGCTTCTAATCTTGAAAAGCTCAATAACGCTATCGCAACTCTTCGTATCAGTTCGGCATATAACACAATAACTACTCAGGGTACAACTTCTCTTGACACAGTTCTTCAACTTGAAAATAAAGTTGCTAACCCAACAGATTATAGTAACTATGCATCATTTAAAAATGCACTTGATGATGCAAAGGTTTATTATGCAAAACTTGCTAATACCGACTTGACCGATTATGACGCTCAGTATGATGAATATACAAAGATTGTTGACGCTGTAATTAAAACATACAATGCTCTTCAGTATTCATTTACTAAGATTCCTGACGGTACAATTTTTGCAAACGATAACACAAACAACATCAATAGAATTACACTTAAAGACCAAGGTACTCAATTTGTTGAAGGTGACTACACCGGCTTCGCTTTCATCTTTAGAACAAAGCACGAAGCTATGGATGTTGACTTCGGTAAATTCAATGTAACTTTCGGTACAACAATCAATTCAAGAATCAATAACTCACTTGATTCTATCTCTATTGATGCTACAGCTCCTAAGCTTGGCGATTTAAACACTAAGGCTCATATCAATTCAGACGGTTGGACATCAACACCTAAAGCTCTTTCTGACGAACAGAAGGAAACATATAAGGCTGTTCTTGATACCGGTAAGATTGATGAGGGCGGTAAAGGCTTCTTTGTTCACGGTCTCAAGTATACCGGTAACAATAACTTCAATAACTCTGACTACAAGATTGTAACAAATGACGGTACTCAGATTAACGATTATGACACAGCTCTTACCACAGACCTTGACCCAATCTTAGGTGAAACAACAGGTTCTGCTCAGAGCCCTATTTACGGTGCTATTTTTGCTCGTTCAAACGGTGACGATAACGAAGCAAAAATCTATGCAAGCGGTAACTTCGGTTTCCATATCCCTGCAACAACAAAGCAGGAGCTTTCAGCTACAACTATGCCTGCATCAAAGGTTTACAATATGACCACAAGATTTGGTGCGGTTGGTTCTTGGAACTGTACTAACACAGCTAACTACTGCGGTTACAACTGGTACACATCTGAAATGACAGATACTTACCTTACACCAAGCGTAACTATCGTTGATATTTCATCACTTGTTGAACTTGTTGACCTTGCAAATGCAAAGCTTAAAGATTCTCAAATGTACAGTGACGCTTCTTGGTCAGCATTTACAAAAGCTCTTGAAGATGCTCAGGCTAACCTCGGTTATTCAAACATTAAGAACACAAACGGTCTTAAGAACCTTGTTACTGTAATTCAGCAGAGATATACAAATCTTTGGAATGCATATAACGCTCTTGAAGTTAAGACTCTTAATCTTACATTCAACTATAAGAATGCAAACGGTGCTGACGCTTCAACAGTTGTAAATGTTAAATACGGCAAGAATGTTACCGAAACAGCTGCTGACCAGTTCAACACAATTCAAACTCCTAACTATGTTGACGGTAGCTACACATACTCATTCAACGGTTGGACTCCTACATTTGACCCTGACGCTGCAGTAACAGAAGATGCTACTTATACAGCTCAGTATGATGCTACTCTTAACGCAGCTAACTGGGATGCATTCAATGCAGCTAAGAACGCACTTGTTGATAAGATTGTTGACAATAAGTTTACTGCTGCTGCTCTTGAAAATGTAGCAAGTGAACTTGCTAAGCTCACATATTTTGATTACACTGATGATCAAAAGGCTGATGTAATGGCTGATGCTCAGTCAGCTATTGACGCTCAAACAGCTACACTCACATCACTCGCAGCTTCATTAGTTGAAGTTAATATTGAAACATCTGCTGCTGACGCTCTCAAGCAAATGCAGACTGAAAAGGGCTATACCGACGAAGATATCTATGATGATTTGTCAAAGACCTTTGCAGATACTAAGGATGTAACAGTTGCAAGCAAGACAGTGAAGGGCTTCCTCTATGACAGCCAGTCTGCTCTTGACGCTGCAATCGCAGCCGCTCTTAACGGCATTAAAGTTAAGACTTATGATGTTTATCTTAACGGCTCAGTAATCGGCAATGTTGCTTACGGTACTTCAATTTCTGTTGATGCAAACGGTGCAATCACCACAGGCACAACAACAGATACTAAGGAAGGCGCAAACTATGCATGGACTTATAGCTATGCTGCTCCTTCAAATAACAACACACCTACAACTGCTAAGTATATGATTACTGCTCCTACATTTGGTTTTGTTGTTAAGGGTACAACTTATCTTACAACAAAGGCAGTTAATGATGCTGCTTCAGGCTACACAGTAACTATCGTATCTTCAGTAAACGGCAAGACCCTTGCTGTTGTTTCTACAAAGGCTGACGGTACATTTACAATGCCGACTGTTAGTCTTCCGTTCTATACATTTGAGTCATATAACAATGGTGTTGCAGCCGGTGCTCAGGCTAAAGTAAGTGAAAACACAGTTATCACTGCTAACTTTAAACCTGTTGAAGATACAACTGCTAAGTACAAAGTTTATGTATTCAAATCAATGGATGATTTTGAAGGTGCAACAGACCCTACAGTTTACAGCGACCTTTCTTACAACCAGCTTGTTAATGTAAGCATTCCTGGTGCTTATGCAATCGTTAAGGCTGCTCTTAATGAAGATTACTTGTCAGCTACAAATACAATTCTTACTTATGGCGATAAGTACAGCTTCTATGTTGAGTCTTCTTACTATAAAGATGACGGAATGGACGGTACACTTGTTGCTATCGTAGGTCTTACCGAACAAGAATATCAGGACTATCAATCATCCGATAGTGATAGACATCTTTATGACGGTCAGGGCAACAAGATTGTTCCGTCAACTGCAGAGCTTTACAAAGCTCCTCAGGCTGATGTAATCACAAGAGAAGATCCTGTTTACACAGGCGACCTTGCTAAGTTCTCACTTATCGGTACATTCGTAGCACCTAAAGGCTACACAATGGTTGAAAGTGGTTTCCTCTTCACAAACAACGACACTACAACCGATATGACTGTTGAAAATGTTGGTAAAAACGGTATCAGAAGACTTAAAGCTTCTAAGTACACAGTTGGTAACCAGTTCGTAATCAACATTAAGAACCCAACAGCAGAGCATAACTTTAAGTACACTGCTTACTCAGTAATGCAGAAGGCTGACGGCACAAAAATTACAGTTTACGGTAAGACTGTAAGCACTTCAAATGCCGGCCATGTAAACAATAACTAAAGAAGGGAGAGAAATGATTATGAAAAAGCTTTATGAAGAACCTGAAATTCAAATTCGTAATTATGCACTCCCAACAAGTGATGTAGTTATGACTTCTGACCCTAATATTCCGGATGTTCCTGATAAAGGACCGGACCTTGGTGACGGCGACGATTACGATTTCTTCAATTAATCACAAAACAAAAAGACCACAGCTTCGGCTGTGGTCTTTTTGTATTTACCGAGGTGATATAAATTATAGTTTAGCATAACATAGGTTTCTCTCCTATCGACGGCGAAGCCGCCACTTCCCTCGT
>UQEY01000018.1 GCA_900540235.1 uncultured Eubacteriales bacterium | reverse complement strand
ATCGCCAATACTTGTTACGCTGTTTGGTATTGTTACGCTTGTTAAACTTGTGCAAGAAGAAAATGCACTATCACCAATACTCGTTACACTGTTTGGTATTGTAATACTTTTTAAACTTCTGCAATTAGAAAATGCATATCTGCCAATACTTGTAACGCTGTTTGGTATTGTTACGCTTGTTAAACTTGTGCAAGAAGAAAATGCTTCCTTGCCAATACTTGTTACGCTGTTTGGTATTGTTAACTCACCGATTGCATAGTTAAAACGCATTTTAACAAGTTTATCATCTTTTATACAAAAGCCATTTTTATCGGTATCGACTATTGTTACATCTGCTGTTACATCTGCATATTCGCACCTTGAATTGTTTATAAAATTATCAGCGGTAAAATAGCAACCTGAAAATGGATAATTACCAATACTTGTTACGCTGTTTGGTATTGTTACGCCTGTTAAACTTGTGCAACCTTCAAATGTATAATTACGAATATATTTTACGCTGTCAGGTATTGTTACACTTGTTAAACTTGTGCAATCAGAAAAAACTTCCTCACCAATAATTGTTACGCTGTTTGGTATCGTTACGCTTGTTAAGTTGCTGCAAAATTCAAATGCATTATCATCAATATATGTTACGCTGTTTGGTATTGTTGCGCTTATTAAACTTGTACAATAATAAAATGCATTCCTACCAATGCTCGTTACAGGTAAACCATTAATTTTTGACGGAATATTTGCCACATTAGAAGAACCGATATATTTAGTTATTTGAACCTCTTTATAAGATTTAATATATTCGTATTCATAATTAGAAATATTTTCAGGCGAATTAATGGTTTCGTCAATTTCCTCTTGTGATTTATCAACAGTTACTTTAATTGAAGCCGAATTTCTTCTATTATATGAAGTGAAAGTAAGTGTACATGTACCTGAACCGACGGCTGAAATATAACCGCCGATACACATACTGTTATCAACTTTGATTACGCTTTCATCAGAAGAAGAAACATTTTCACCAAGTGATATTTCAGTATGATTTTCAGGAAGATAGTTTATTTTGAAAAAATCATAAGCAGGACCTTCATCGCCTTTTTTAATTGTTGCGCCTTGAGTTACCGTCATATCAGTAATAGGAATTACATCCTCTGTATAATTGCCATAAATAGCATCATAAAGAGAAGGAGCATCTTTTTCAAGATAGATTTTATATTCATTGATTGACACTAAAGAAAATGCTAATTGAACATTTCTTTTCATTTGCTCAACATTTGATTTTGTATTTTCAAGAGTTTGACTTTTACCAAAAAGATTTTTAACAGAGTTTACAAGTCCCTTTTCAAATGTAATTTGAGCAAATTCTTTTGTATAATCATATCCCAAATCGTGTGTGGCAAGCATAAGTTCAATAGAACGCAAATAGTTATCCGCATTTTCAGGTGTTTCATTTGAATCAAATTTTTCACTAAACTGAGATACAGATTTACAAATCAGATTTTCAAAATTAACCAATGCTCTCATAGCATAATATTTGTCTATTGTTTCATCAGTAGAAAAAGCGAAATTACTGATAGAACGACCTATTGCTCGACCGATAATCATTCCTTTACCAAAAGAGCCAAGCGCAGTGGTAAGAGCTTTATCCCATAAATCTCCGGCAATTTTATCAAAACCGAGGGTAATTATTTCCTTACCGCCTTCCATCATTACTATCATTTCGCTACTTAAAGCGCCTGTGACATATTTATAAACATTTCCTGCGGCTGAACGCATCGGAGCATTATCTTTTGGACAATTATCATATATATTTTTTAAAACAACTTTAGTGGCTTGCGTAGCATCGTTTAAAGTTGAATACATAGAAACTGTTTTAACAATATCTGAAACAGTTTTACATAAGCTTACAGCGTCTTTAATAGTTTTAATGTTTTTACCAACAGCATCATATAAGCCTTGGGTTTCTTTTGTTTGACCGATTTTTTCCATTAACTTGGAGAACTGACTTTCTGTTAAATCACCAACATTAACTTTTTCCAAGTTAGATTCGTCAACGCCTGTCAATTCTTTTAATATATCAGCCGTACTTTTTGATAATGAAAGAATTGTTTTGTTTGCAGTACAATTCAAATCTTTTATAAATTCATTATCTGAAACTTTGGCGTTTAAAATATTCAACAATATTGTAGTGTAATAATCTTCTTCTTTAAAAGCATCTTCGGCAACACTACCGTCAAATGTTAATAATTTCCAAGCATCTACAGAATTCATAAAGCTTGTATTTTCTTCTAATGAATTAACTAAGATTCTCGCATAGCTGACATTTTTAGGGTCTTTCCAATAATCTAACTGCTGAGATTCAGGAGTTTTTTGTGATGTATCATAATCACTTGCCACACCCATATAATTATTGCTGACTAAAATTTTAGCAATATACTGATTGACTGTTAATTTAGAATAGTCTACTACGCCTATAACTTCGTTAGCAGAATTATCCTCTGCATACGCTTTGAAATCAATTCCGGCTGTTATGGACAAAAGCATAACAATCGACATTAAAAAGCTTAATACTTTTTTCATTTTACTGCACCTCTTAATAAATTTATTATATATATTATAAACATTTATCCATATTTTGACAAGATGTGAACACGCTGTATAGCGAAACGCTATACAGGTAGGTAACACCCCTATATAATGTATTTTTTAAGTTAATTAGTGATGCATATTGTGGTTGCGAAAATTGTAATCAAATTGTAATATTTAGGCAAAAAATACAGCAGTCTTGAAAAAAACTGCTGTAAAAAAGTTATAATAATTATTCGGTATAATGACCTGTTGAGTCAAAACCGTCAGGTTCTTCCGGAATTACAAAAGAGCAAATAACATAAATGAATACACCCGGCACACTTGCGGACAAGAGCGAAACTGCTACCCAAATAAGTCTTACAATAGTTGGGTCAATATTGAAATAATTTGCAATACCGCCGCATACTCCCGATATTTGCCTTTCTGTTTTTGAACGATATAATTTTTTCATAATATTTCCTTTATAATCTTTTATCTTTCTTTTCGAGGTTATCGTAGTGCTTGCCCATTTTGTCATAAACAACTCTGATAAGTTTCATATCAAGGTTGAAGAAATAAATCAAAAATGTAAGAGCAAAAAGACAAAGTAAAACGATAAGAATTATAATTAATGCTTTCATTATTTTGCCATTCCTTTCTGCCTTGCATATTCGGCGGCACCGAGAGCACCCATAAGCTGAGGGTCGATTGAAAGGTCAACAACTTTAATTTTAAGCACCTTTTCAATAGCTTTTTTAAGACCTTCGTTTTTAGCGCAACCGCCTGTTAATGTGATAGAATCGGTAGCGCCTGCTTTCTTAGCCATAACGAAGCAACGCTTTGCAACAGCAAGCTGAATACCTGCGGCAATTTCGTCCATAGGCTTACCCTCGCCGACGAGCGAAATAACTTCACTTTCAGCGAAAACAGTACACTGAGCAGTGATAGGAATTGTATTTTTAGCCTGAAGCGAAAGCTTACAGAAATCAGGCAAAGACATTTCAAAAGCGTTAGCCATTGCTTCAAAGAAACGACCTGTACCTGCGGCGCACTTATCATTCATAGCGAAGTTTTTAACAGTACCGTCGGTATCGATAGCAATACCCTTAACATCCTGACCGCCGATATCAATGATAGCTTTAACGCTTGGGTTAGTTACATGAACACCCATAGCGTGGCAACTGATTTCAGATATATTTTCATCAGCAAAAGGAACTTTATTTCTGCCGTAACCTGTACCGATAAGATAAGTTAAATCTTGAGCGTTTTTAAGGTCGTCAACTTTATCTATAGCTTCACCCAAAGCAAGCTCGGCGCTTTGAACGGGGTTAATTTTACTTCTTACTGTAGCGTCGGCAACAATTTTGCCGTTTTCATCAAGAATTACACATTTAGCGTAGGTAGAACCTACATCGCATCCACCAAAATATTTCATTATATTATCTCCTTACCAAGCCATAGTATCATCAAAATCAACAAGTGTCGGGTCAACAGGTTCTTCCTGCAACACGGTTGTCATATATTTATTAATCTGCTCACGCATATCACGGCGGGAAATTGTACGAGGGTCCATAAGGTCCTGATTAACCCAAATGAAGTTAATATTTCTTTCCCTTGCCTGGTCATCAAAAAGACCGTTAAGACCGTCCATACCTTTGCAGGAAATTTGGTCGTACATAATTACAGTATCTGCGTTGAAATCTTCACAAATTCTCCAAAGTTCGTCAAGTACATTTTGATAACCGCCTTTGGTATGCTTACGCATTGTTGTACGCTGAAGAGTTTTAGCATATGTTGCAAGTGATTTTTCCTTGTCCTCGGTATCGTACATTATGTAAGAAATCATAGTTTCCATATCCATAACTACATTGATACCCCAGCAGTTTTCAAGCCAATTTGCGAGGCTTGTGTAATAGTTTGCCGGACAAGACCAAACAATCGCTCTGTGGCGCATTTCTTTAGAACACGGAGTCTTTTTTTCATACGCTTTCATCATAATCTTATTAACCTTTTTGTCGGTCTTTAAGAAGCGTTTATCAAAACCGCCGGAAAGATGAAAATAAAATAAACGGTAAAGCCAGAATGTTGCACCCGTCATTTGAGGATATTGAGTTTTGTTAACATCCCACTTTTGAAGTTCATATTCAAGCTGTTTATTATATGTTTTCATTGCGCTGAAATATGCGTCCCAGTCAAACTTTTCTCCTGTTTGCTCTTCAATAAATCTAATGCAAGATTTAACTTCCTCTACTGCATATTCCTGTGTTGATTCCTCAGTATATCTTAAAGGAACATTAACTACATGAGTAGGCATATTAAATCTTCTTTCCAAAAAAGAAGAATTCATAGTTGAGCCATCGCAAGGCATATTGCAAGACAAGAAAATTTTACCCATCATAGGATAATCATCGCAAATTGCGACACCTGCTTCCGCAGAAGGGAGCGGACAAACATCGGCAGGAACACCGTAACTTTCAGTAGCGTCAATATAAGGAGCAGAAATATGCTGGTCAACCATTGATGAGAGGAAGATAGGCATTGTCTGAACAGGGTTACCATAAAGATTCGGAAAACCTGCCATAAGTTCAAACGAGAAAAGCTCATCCATACAAACAACTTTATCCGAGAACTTATCATTAGGATGAAAATGTTTATCGTGTTTAAAAAGGATATGAATCATATCACAAGCGTGCTTAACCATTGCATTAAAATGAAGCTGAGTGATACGAAGTTGAGGACCTCTAAGTCCCTCAGTATGGCGATCTATCCAAGCAGGAACAGTAAGATAGCTGCACATCCATCTATAGTTCCAAAGACCTTTAACGGTAGACACCGGGGCTTTCATTACCATTTTAATCATATCTTTCCAAGTTATGAGCCAACGGTAATAGTCATACATAGTATCTTTAAGACCACGCCATTCCCTATGCTTTAGTATACCGGTTTTATCTTTATGAAGATTACCGAGGTTTTTAGGTTGATTAGCCACTTACTTACCCTCCTTTTGAATTTTTTTAATTTCAAGGCTTTCAACAAAAGCCTGAACTCTTGTTCTGAGCTGACCTGAAGCATTTGCGGTATACTGCCTATCAACTGTTACAGACGGTATACCATACTCATTAGTCATAATATGAGAAGCAAGTGCACGCTCGTAGCCCCAATATTCGCAGAATTTGATTTGTTCATAAATTACACCGTCGGCATGATACATATGAACCAAATCTCTGACATATTCTTTTCTGCCGTGTACCTTTTCGGCACTCATATAGCGAGGACACTGGCAGGTTCTCATATAATGAAGAACAATTTGCTCAAGAAGCGGAGTACCGTCATCTTTTAGATGAATTTCCTCCCTTCCCGGAAGCGAGCCGAAACAATATCTGTCGGCAACAACAAGCGCACCCGATTCTTCAATAAGTTTTGTAAAATCAGGGTCATCCATTTCAGAACCGACAACAACTACCTTTGCTCTGTAATTTTTCTTATCATCGGGAACACGGGTTTTAAGTTCCTCGGCTGTTTCTCTAAGCTTATCAATAATAAGATACTTAGGGCAGCAATAAGTAACAAGATTGATTACATGAAACTCATAACCGGTAATTCTCGGGTTATCTTCTTTCCTATACTCTCCTATTTCCGTAATTAATCGGCAAATCTCATTATGCTGTGCAACTGCTTTACGAATAGCATCATCACTGATATCAACACCGTAAACTTCGTGAAGTTTATCAAGAACTTTAATTTGCATTTGGTTTGTATAATGCTTGATTGTATGCGGTTCAATTTTAAACGGAATATCGGCGATGCTTACAAAAAACTTATCGTTATCAACAAGATTAAGAAGCTTAAAATGCTCATAAGTTCTGTTCATTTCAGAACAAGATTCCGAACCGATAAGTGCCGAAAGGAAGTTATATCCGCCCTCAATGCCTCTTTCTAAAAGAGCTTTTGAATAGCCGCATAAATAAGAACTCAAATAATATGTGGCAATATCCATTGAGCCTGTTCTCGGGGCACGAAGCCTTACAGAAAAGCAGTCATCAAGATTAAGTAAAACTTCAGGAATGTGATAGCAAGTATAAGCAATCGCCTTCTTGCCATCATTTCTTGCTTGCTTAACAAGCTCGTTATTAGCCTCCTGAAGCAAATTTTCAAAATAAATAAGATGTTTTAAATCTTTCATACCTTACCCTCTTATATAAATAAAGATTTATATTTAACTTAACTAATTATACACAAATCGCTATATAAAAACAAGATTTTGTATAAATTTCAATAATCATTGGTAAATTTTTGTCAATATACACAATTTACAGAATATATTTTTGTTAAATATTTAACAAAAATATATAAAAAAAGAAGTGACATATGCCACTTCTTTTAAAATTACATTTGAAAATTTTTAATATAACTGTCAATACAATTTTGAATGATTTCTTCAGCGACTTCTTTAGGCTTAACTTCCGTAACAGAAGTTGTCTTTTCATGCTCAAGACTTTTATAAACCTCGAAGAAATGCTTGATTTCGTCAAATCTGTGACTCGGAAGCATGTCAATATCTGTATAGCAGTTATAGTTAGGGTCATTAACAGGAACTGCAATAATTTTTTCGTCCTTTGCACCGCCGTCCTCCATAATTAAAACGCCGATAGGAACACATTCAACAATAGTCATTGGTTGAATTTTTTCACTGCACAAAACAAGAACATCAAGCGGATCATTGTCGCTTGCATAAGTACGAGGAATAAAACCGTAGTTAGCCGGATAATGAGTAGAGGTGAAAAGAACACGGTCAAGCTTTAACATACCGGTTTCTTTATCAAGTTCATACTTATTTTTACCACCTTTTGAAATTTCGATAACAGCATAAAATCTGTCTTTTTTTATTCTTTTAGGTGAAATATTATGCCAAATATTCATAATACATTTTCCTTTCCGTTATTTTGATATAATTTTATCACAAATTTTTAAATAAGTAAATATACAAAAAGTGAATATTTCTTGAAAGTAAAACATAATTGTTGTATATTATAATGAGAAATAAACGGAGGTAATTTTATGGAATATCGCATTGAACACGATTCTATGGGCGAAGTTAAAGTACCGAGCGACAAATATTGGGGTGCGCAAACTCAAAGAAGTCACGAAAATTTTGAAATAGGCGTTTCGATAGAAACAATGCCGAACGAAATAGTACACGCTTTCGGAATACTCAAAAAAGCTTCAGCCATCGCTAACAATAAATTAAAAAATGATAAGATGACGGATGAAAAACTCAGCGCAATATCAAAGGCTTGCGATGAAGTTATCAGCGGAAAGCTTAACGAACACTTCCCTCTTGTTGTTTGGCAAACAGGTTCTGGAACTCAGTCAAATATGAATGCAAATGAAGTTATTGCAAACAGAGGCAATGAAATTGCAGGAAAGAAAATTCTTCATCCCAACGATGATATCAATATGAGCCAAAGCTCAAATGACACATTTCCGACAGCCATGAGCATTGCGAGCGTTATCGGTTTGGAAGACAGAATTATCCCTGCCATTGATGAATTAGCAGCAAGTTTTAAAAAACTTGAAAAAGATAACGAAGGCATTGTTAAAAGCGGCAGAACTCACCTTCAAGACGCAACACCTATTGCCTTTTCACAGGAAATCAGCGGTTGGAGAAGTTCCCTTGAAAAAGACAAAAAGCTTATTGAACTTGCGTTACCCGAACTTAAAGAATTGGCGCTTGGCGGTACAGCAGTAGGCACCGGTCTTAATGCACCTAAAGATTTTGACACAAAAGTTGCAAAAGCAGTTTCTGAAATTACAGGCAAAAAATTTGTAACTGCACAAAACAAATTTCACGCTCTCACATCAAAAGATGAAATCGTATTTGCTCACGGTGCACTCAAAGCTCTTGCGTGTGACCTTATGAAAATCGCAAATGACATCAGATGGCTTGCGAGCGGTCCTCGTCTCGGTCTTGGTGAAATTCATATACCTGAAAACGAACCGGGTTCATCAATTATGCCGGGCAAAGTAAACCCTACTCAATGCGAAGCGGTAACAATGGTTGCAGTTCAAGTTATGGGAAATGATGCCGCAATAGGTTTTGCTGCAAGCCAAGGAAACTTTGAACTTAATGTTTTTATGCCGGTTACAATTTATAATTTTATGCAATCTGTAAGGCTGTTAAGCGAAGTTATGATCAGCTTTAACAAAAACTGCGTAAGCGGTATCACAGCTAACAAAGAAAAAATGAACAGCAATCTTCATAATTCGCTTATGCTTGTTACTGCACTTAACCCATACATAGGTTATGAAAATTCTGCAAAAACTGCTAAATATGCATATCAAAACAATATTTCGCTCAAGGAAGCTTGTGTCAAACTCGGTTTCTTAACCGAGGAAAAATTTGACGAAGTATTCCACCCTGAACAAATGATATAAATATAAATGAGACATAAAAAGGCACGAACCAAATGGCTCGTGCCTAATTTTTTTCAACCTGTCAATTATTTGTTGATTTGCTTTGAATATTTAGCAAGGTAAACAGTTCTCATAAGGAAACATTCAGCCTTTGGAACATAATGAGGGCGATTGAAGATTGAAACATCAACCTGAGCTTCGCAACCCTTTTCCATAATAAGGTCAAGAGCCTGCATATCGCCGTCACTGTTGCCTGTAACCATAGCGCCGTTGCCCTGAATAAGAACAGCATTTCTGCCGTCAATAGCCTTAGCGATTTCGGCAGCACATTCATCCGTGTCACCGTCAATCCACGGAACACACTTAACATCAACACCAACGATTTGAGCAAAATCGTCAATCATCGGGTACATTGTTTCATCAAGGCAAGAAACAGCAACTTCATAAGGGTTGGCAACATGCTTAATCATAGTGCAATTTTCAACTTCATAAATAGCCTTATGAATCTTTGCACACTTAGGAGCAAAGCCGTTAACTGCAAGACCTGTTGTCATATCAACATCAACTTTCTTGCCGCCGTCATATGTAAGAGTGAAGATGCCTCCGTTTCTTACTGAAGAACCGAGGTCACAAATAGCTTCAGGCATTTTACCTGCATCTTCCTTTTCAAGGAAATAGTTAAGTTTATTGTCAACAGAATATTCCTTTTCCCAAGAATGACGAAGATAGTTATCCTTAATAACCTTTTCACAGCACTTTTCAAGAGCATCTGCAACTTCAAATGCTTGGTCAAAGCTGTCGCCAAGGCAAAGTGTACCGTGGTGCATAAGCATAAAAGCACGGCAACTTGGGTTCATCATCATACACTTCTCAACTTTTTTACGAAGCGGAGTAGTTGTAGACATAGCATATTCGGCAACAGGAACATAATCACCGAGTACCGGCTTAAATTCATTGTATACATCTCTAATTTCCATGCCGGTAATGCTGACGATTGTAGCAGCCTTTTGGTGAGTATGGATAACAAAATTAACAAGCGGATGATGCTTGTAAGCGTCTGCGTGAATACCCTTTTCAGATGATGGTTTAATGTCACCCTCATGTGAGCAATCATCAATATTAACAACAACTACTTCGTCAGGTGTAAGTGTGTCATAAGCACGACCTGAAGGAGTGATAACAAACTGAGTATCACTGATTCTTGCAGAAACATTACCCCAAGTACGAGCAATAAGACCTGATTCAAGAAGCTTTTTACCTGCTTCAACTACTAATTTCTTAGCTTTTTCAACATCGTAAGCCATAAATTTTCTCCTTAAATATAAATTATATAAACGCACATAAAGGGAGCAGAAAACAGCCTGCTCCCTTGAGTTTATTGATTAGTAATCAATCTTTTCACACTGTGCAAGAACCTTGTCGAATCTCTTGATACATTCATCAATATCCTCTTCAGTGTAAGCACTTGAAGTATAAAGACGAGAACCGGCAAGAGTTACAAGACCTTCAGCCATATAAGCAGCACCCATATACTGCATTTCTGTCTGACGGATACCTGTTTCCTTGAGTACTGACGGAATAGTCCAAGGCTTTCTCCAGTTAATTCTGAAATGCATTGTAGCAACTGTATGAAGTTGGCAGATAGAACCAATGTTGTAGCAAACGAACGGAAGGTCATACTTCTTGATAGACTCATTAATACCCTTAACAAGTCTGTCAGCCATCTGACCTGCAACCTGGCAAGCATTTCTCTTTTCAATTTCTGTAATTACAGTGTAACCTGCAACGCAAGAGATAGGTGTAGCAGCCATAGTACCGCCGCACATAGCCTTATGAATCTTCTTGCCTTCAGCCTTATCAAGACCTGCACCAAGATACTTCATAACTTCCTTGTGACCGCCGATACCGCCTGCACCAGGGTAGCCACCTGCGATAATCTTACCGAAAATAGTGATATCAGGGTCGATACCATAGTAACCCTGAGCGCCTGAAAGACCGATACGGAAACCGGTTACAACTTCATCGCAAACAAGAAGAGCACCATACTTACGGCAAAGAGCCTGAACACCCTTAGGGAAGTCCTTATCTACAGGACGGGTAGCTGATTCAGGACCGCATGGTTCGATGAATACAGCAGCTGTACCGCCACGGAATTTGTTAATGATGAGCTTCTTTTCAAGGTCTTTAAGGTCATTAGGGAAGAATTCCTGTGTATGCTTAAATACGAACATAGGAACACCGTGTGACTGAAGATTAAGAGTACCAGGAACACGCATACCCCAAGCAAGCTGATCAGACCAACCGTGGTAAGCACCACCCATCTTGATGATGTTCTTATGACCTGTAGCAAGACGAGCAACACGAACTGCGCACATACAAGCTTCAGTACCTGAACCGAGCATACGGAACATTTCTACTGATGGTACACATTCGCTGATCTTCTTAGCAAGCTTATATTCGTAAGGATGGAATAAACCTGTTGAAGGACCGCAGTCATCAAGAAGTTCCTTAACTTTCTCTTTTACAACATCATCATTTGAACCGATGATTGTAGGACCGCCTGCCTGAAGGAAGTCGAAATATTCGTTACCGTCAATATCCCAAAGTCTGTTACCCTTGGCCTTTGTCATAACGATTGGGAACGGATAGTTAAATGCAAGGTTGTGCTGAACACCGCCAGGAATTACTTCCTTAGCTTCAGTAATCATTTCCTTTGACTTTGCACATTTCTTTTCAAAGTATTCTTCTTCATACTTCTTGAGAGATGTACGGTTGATTGAGTAAATTGGTTTTTTGATGAGCGCATCAAGCTGAGCTGTGAGTACGGCTGCATCAGGATACTCGGTAATAGCGAATCTTGTATCCATTATGGTATTCCTCCTTAGAAATAGTTGTATTTTGATGTGAGTAGCTATTCACCTATAGTGGTGTGAGTGACCGCTCACTAAAATTTACACTTTAAGTATATCACTTTTTTACGATTTGTCAAATTAAATATTACATAAATTTCGGCTATTTTATTGCAAATATCTCAGTAAAATGCTAATATACATTATATCAATTAACTTTTGAGAGGGAGATTTGTAGAGCTTGCACAAAGGCTAAGACACTAATTTGTGCAACACTACAAAATTAAAAAATGTTAGAAAAAAGATACAAAGAAGCTTTTGAGCGCATAAGCGAAGAACGACAAGAGCTTATACTTGAAACAGGAATTGAAGAATTCTCGTCAAAAGGGTATGAAAAAGCCAATATTAATGTAATTGCCAAAAAATGTGGAATAAGTATCGGGCTTATGTACAAATATTTTTCAACAAAGGAAGATTTGTTTATCACCTGTCTTCAGCGTGGTATGAATATACTTGACGATATACTTGATGATATAATGGTAAGCGATGATAAAATTCTTGACAAAGCAGAAAAAGTAATCAGAGCTACTTGTTTTCATTCAAAAAAATACGCCAACTATATAAAAATGTATAACGAAATCACTTGCAGTAAAAATATTGAAATGGTTGACATACTTGCAACTGCCATTGAGGAAAGTACAAGTAAAAAGTATATTACAAGCATTACTCAAGCGCTTGAAAAAGGCGATGTAAGAGCCGACCTTGACCCTAAACTTTTTGCTTTTTTCCTTGATAATCTTTTGACTTCGCTTCAATTTTCCTACACTTGTGAATATTACAGAAAGAGATTTGAAATATACACCGGAATTGATGTAAGCAAAATGGATGATGAGCAAGTTGTAAGTCAACTTTTAAGCTTTATTGAATCTGCGTTTACTTATGAAAAGAAAAAACAGTAAAATTGTTCCATTTTCGCTTGAAAATGAACAGTGTGTACAGTATAATAGATATATTACACAGCATCTCTAATCAATATTCTTTATCGGTCTGCTGGGTATAAGAATTACGGAGGATAGTAAGTTTATGAAAAAATATGTAATCACATATGATATCGGTACAACCGGTATTAAGACCTGTCTTATTGAAATTGAAGACACAATGAGAATTTTAGCTTCTGCAACCGCAGGCTACAATCTTTATGTTGATGACGAAACAGGTGTTAAAGGCGGTGCCGAGCAGGACGCAGACGAATGGTGGGCAGCAATGTGTTCAACTACAAGAACTGTATTTGACAAAATGCCTACAATCAAAAAGGAACAGGTTGAAGGTATCAGCTTCTGTTCAGCTATGCAGGGTCTTGTACTTGTTGATAAAGAAGGTAAATGCATCCGTCGTCCAATGACTTATATGGACCAAAGAGCAAGAGAAGAACTAAAAAAAGGTATGGCTCACGGTTTGCAAATTGCAGGTGCTGAGGTTACAAAGCTTCTCAAATATTTAAAATATACCGGCGCAGTTTCATCTTCTGTAAAAGACCCTATTTGGAAATACAGATGGGTTGAAGCTCACGAGCCTGAAAACTTCAAAAAAATATATAAGTGGCTTGACATCAAAGAATATCTTATTCTTCGTGCAAGCGGCGAATTTGTTATGACGCAAGACTCGGCTTTCGGTACACTCCTTTATGACACAAGAAAAGGTCACGAGGGTTGGTGCAAGCCTGTTTGCGATATGGTTGGTGTTAAGATGGAACATCTTGCTCCTATCAAGCAAAGTACTGAAAAAGTCGGCGAAGTTACAGAAGAAGCTGCAAAAGAACTCGGTCTTGCTCCGGGAACTGCTGTTTACGGTGGCGGCGGTGATGCTTCACTTATCGGTGTAGGTGCAGGCGCTGTTGAAGTCGGCGATACTCACATTTATTCAGGTACATCCGGCTGGGTTGGTACAGTTGTTGAAAAGCAAACTGTTGACACCGGTGCTATGATTGCCGCTATTGTAGGCGCTGACCCTAACACATTCAACTATTTTGCCGAGCTTGAAACAAGTAATAAGTGTGTCGGTTGGGTTAAGGACCACCTTGCTCTTGATGAAATCGGCGTATTCCTTAAAAAGTACGGCAATGCTGCTGACAGCCTTGAGCAGACCGAATTTAACCTTTATGATTACCTTGAAGAAGTTATTGACACTGTTCCGGCTGGTTCAAACGGTGTTGTATTTACACCATGGCTTCACGGCAACAGATGTCCGTTTGAGGACCCTAATGCCGCAGGTATGTTCTTCAACATCAGGCTTGAAACAGGTAAAACAGAGCTTATCCGTTCAGTTGTTGAGGGTATTTGCTTCCATATGAAATGGATGTATGAAAGGCAAGGTCTTAAAGTTAAGACTTCTGACGCTGTTCGTTTCTGCGGCGGCGGTGCTCTTGGTGAAACTACTTGTCAAATTCTTGCAGATATTCTTGAAAAAGATGTTGTTGTTGTTGAGTCACCTCAAAATATCGGTGCAGTCGGCGCAGCCGCTTGTATCGCTGTCGGTATGGGTCTTGTAAATTCAATGAAGGATGTTAAAAAGCTTATTCCTATTAAGACTACATATCATCCGAATACCGCTAACAGAGCAGTTTACGAGAGAAACTTTAAGGTATTTAAGAATCTCTACAAATGTAACAAAGAAAACTTTGCTATTCTCAACGGTGTTAACTGATATTAAATACAATATAAAATTCGTAGGGCATCTTCAAATGAAGATGCCCTACTTTTATGATAAAATTGCAGTAAGAAAACATAAAAGAAAATGCCTAGTGGAGACAGAAAAACTGCAATTTATATCCTATATATTTATGCCATATGCCAAGCTTGACAAGTTAAAACTGTTACTGAACAAAAAATTGAACTATAATAAGTACCAAAATTATAACGGTAAATAATCTTATATGAGCTAAAATTTCAATTTGATTTTTGTAAATTTTATAAAGTAATTCCTCAGTTGTGTACTTATTATCAAAATCATTTTTATTCTTTTTCATATGTATCACCTATCTTTAACTTGTCACAAAAGTAATTATGTTCTTTTTGCTTTAATTTTTTTTATTATTGAATCAAATACTATACAAGCTATAATTCCGCCCAAAGTATTGAGAATTACATCGTCAATATCAATGCTTCTGTAGTTGAAACCGATTAACATACCTATTATAAACTGTACAGTTTCAATAGCTACGGAAAAAAGGAATATGCCAAACATTCTTCTTTTTCTTTCACTTATGTAATAATCAAAGAAAATTCCCAAAGGCATAAGCATAATTAAATTGCCGAAAACAGAAATCAAACCATAAGGTGTATGATTACTTATTGATTCTTTAAGACTTGCAATAGTGCTTTTAAACGGAATAAAATTATTCAGCATATCAATTCCGCCGCCCTTTATTCTTAAAGGGAAGAAACAAATTGCAACAATCATCAGAAGATATAAACCAAATGCTAAATTAATAAAAAAATTTACAGGTTTTACCTTTTTAAAAATCATCACTATTGCATATAATACCAAGATTGCAAAACCTAATAAAAATATGCCTTCTCTTGTAATAGTCATAAATTACCTCTTAATATTAATAATTTTCTATAACAACATTACTACTTGAGAGCGTAACTCCATCATTACTTTTGTAAAAAGCTATACGGAATTTACCTTTTCCGCAATTCGACCATTTCGCTGAACCTGAGCCTACTCTTTTTAATTTTACCCAATCACCAACATCTAATGCCCACATTCCGCTTTCCTTTTGAAGTATAACTTCATAAGTATCGGTATCTTTTGATTTACTGCTTTTCATTGTTGCAGAATATTTTATATTCTTACCGTCAAAACTTCTCATACTACCTTCATAGGGATTTTTAAATTTAACAGTTGTATTATAAGAACTTGCATAAGCACCTGTGCAAATTGAAAGCATAAATACAAATAATAACACTGCTGCGATTAACGATTTTTTGTTGTTTAACTTTGATTTTAAATTTGTTTTCATAATTTTATACCTCTTTAATATTTTTAATTCATTGAAAAGAATTAATTAGAGCAATTTAACCACAACCTTTTTAATAACAATACAGTTAACATTTAACCGTTCATTATATTAGTCGATATTACGACATAAAAGGTAACGCTTTTTTTAAAAAATTTCAAAAAAATTAAACTGTTACAACATTTGACACATTATCAATCTTTTGTGTTGAAAACAAATTCTTTTTAGCATAGTGGGTGCAGGTTACTCGGTACTGATAACCACTTGCAACTGCGATTGATTTGGTTAATTTATAGGTATAAGAATCATCATATAAATCATCGTATCTTTTGTAGTCATTCCAAGTAGAACTACTATTTTTTCTTCTTTGTATTGTTACTGTTTTAAAACCGCATTTTACAACACTATCACTGCAAGTTGTAATACCCGCAATAATCAATGTTGTTCCGCTCTTGGCAACTGATATCGCAGTTTTTTTAATTAAATCATCTGAACAAGTTGTAATGTTTTCATTATTGTTCGACAATATATTTTCAAATTCAGTTTTACTTAAAGATACATCCTGCCAATCATTTTGATTATTTTCATTTGCAAGTGCAATTTGAGGTAATAATAAACTTATAACTAATAATAAAGTAGAAAAAATACTAACAAACTTTTTCATAATAAATTTCTCCTATTCATTTAATGAATTTACAATTTCAACTGCAAAATCTAAGTCACAATTATTCAAATAAATTGAATATTCAATATCCTCATCCAAATAACAAATTAATGCATCATTATCAGAAGAATTATTCGTATATATTAATACATCCATACCATTTACGGTTACTTGCTTAACAGAATTATAATAGACATTTGCCTTTCCTTTTATATCGTCTGTCGATTCTGTTTTATATTTTATAATATCAACATAACCTTTAACATCATCAATCTCAATATCAAAATCAGCAGTAAGCATTAATTCGTTATTGTCAATTTTGATATCGTCTTCATAATAGTTTTGGTTTAATAAAGTTTTGGGCAACATAACATTGTCAAAACCGTTTTGGTTCAGAATTTTTGCCAAAGAATTTGCTTGAGCAGAATTTTTTGAAGTATTATTTTTGCCTTGCAAATTCATTTTAAAATGGTCTTTGGAATACTGAACAAAATCAGTTGAAGCGTCTTGACGGACAAACTTAGCAGTGGCCGGAAATGCAATACAGATTGAAACAATAATAACTGCGGCAATCAATAAAACCTTATTGAACCTAACCCTCTTTCCTTTATTATTTGAAACGGAAGAATCGGCTTGTTCACTGTTTGAAAGAGCGTTAACGCAGAGGTCTACAAGCTCGGTATCCATTTCAGCCGGGTCTTTTGCAAGCTCTTCGTCCATAATGGCTTGAATTTCTTTTGAAGAAAGAAGCATTGATTTAGATTTTAAAGTATCAAAAAGTGTTATTTTATCCATAATATCACCTTTCTATAATATTAGTCGTTTTTAGAGGTAAAAAGGTAACGCAAAAATTAAAAATTTTTTTCAAAATTTTTTGCCGCCTTTCTAAGCTTACTACAAATGCGATAATGTTTCTGCTTTATTGCTGATTCATTTGAACCGACTAATACTGCAATTTCTTTCATTTTGAGCCTATCAAAATATATGTAATGAATAATTTTGTATTCATCTTCGCTCAAAAAATCTTTAAGATGATTTTTAATCTGTTCATTATATATCCGCTCAAATTTTTCTTCTAAAAGATTATCTTCAAAAGGAAGTTCAACAGGAATATCCTCAATATAAACTTGATTTTCTTTATTCTTGTATATTTCTCTGTATTTTTGGCTTATCAAATTATAAAGCGTAGCATAAAGCCACGCCTTTGGGTTACTCGGCATATCTCCCCTGTCAGCCTGTTTGCAAAGGGCTAAAAATGTTTCGGATATAATATCATCAATTTCATCTTCATAGCCCTGCATTTTAACTTCGCAAATTTTACGAAGCAAAGGCTCATATTCTTTAAAAAGAGATTTGCACTTTTTATTATATTTTTTATCCAAAACAAATTACCTTATTTGTCATTACCTTCCTGAGTTGCGGGATTTGATGAACGAAGAAGTTTATGTACTTCATTATCTGTCAAACGGCGTGTTTTGCCTGTTTGAAGCATACCGAGTTTAACAGGACCTATAGAAATTCTTTTAAGCCTTGCAACCTGTAAACCTACAGCCTCGCACATCTTTCTTATTTGACGGTTTCTGCCCTCTCTCAGGATAAATTCAAGCACCACTCTGCCATCTTCTTCAGTAATCACATTAATGTCGCAAGGAGCTGTTTTTCTGCCGTCGATTTCAATGCCGTTTCTCATTTTTTCAAGAATTTCGTCATTAACAGCCGGTCTTACGGTAACACGATAGACCTTAGCGTAGTTATGCTTTGGGTGAGTTAATGCATTTGCAAAAGAACCGTCATTAGTTAAAATAAGCAAGCCCTCGGAATCTTTATCAAGTCTGCCGACAGGATAAACACGAGCGTCGCAATCAACAAGGTCCATTACTGTTTTTCTGCCGAGTTCATCGGAAACAGTAGTTACATATCCACGAGGCTTATTAAGCATAATATAGTACATACGCTCTTCTTTATTGATTTTCTTACCTCTTACTGCAACAATGTCTTTTTTAGGGTTAACCTTATCGCCGATATGCGCAACATGACCGTTAACCTTAACTTTACCCATTTCAATAAGTTCTTCACTTTTTCTTCTTGAAGCAACGCCGCACTCAGCCATAAATTTTTGAAGTCGTACTAAATTGTTGTTTGCCATAATTTTTAATATCCTCGTCTGCCTCTATCGGCAGTCTTTCTATAATTTTTTCATTATAATACACTACAGCCACCCCAAGTTTATCCCCTTTTTTAACCGGTAGATAAACAAAAGGGTAGTAGTATTCTTTTATTTTAACATTATCAAGAAGGTAATATTCCTTTTGGTAACTGCATTTAACATAATTTTTGCCTGAACCGACAGCATCAATATTAATTTGATTTTTAATACAAAAACGGTTATATTTCTTTTTGCATATATCGTCAAAATAAATATGTGCGTCCCAATCATCTGGGCAATTAAGCGTTACGCAAATAATTGTATTACCGTTATATTCTCTCGCACTCACTAAGCACCTACCGGCTTTTTCAGTAAAACCTGTTTTAACACCTACAAATTTACCGTCATCAAACGAATAATTCAGGAGTTTATTGTGGTTATAAACAGTTTTTACTTCATCGTTTATTTTAACATCGGCACTTTTCATTGATACTATTTTTGCAAATGTATTATTATCAAGCGCAACTGCCGTCAATATTGCCATATCATAAGCGCAGGAATAAGGGTTACCGTCATCAAGACCCGAAGGAGTAACAAACATTGTATTTTTCATTCCGAGTTTTTTTGCCGTATTATTCATAATATTTGCAAACTCAGCTATACTTCCGGACAAATAGTATGCCACCGCATTTGCACAGTCGTTTCCCGAAACAAGCATCATACCGACGCAAAGATCGTAAAGCGATATTTTATCATTCGCTTTAAGATATAATGACGAACCCTCAACACCGACAAGCATTTCGTCGGTAACAGTAACCTCATCATTCAGCTTTCCGCTTTGAACTGCTATAAAGCAAGTCATAATTTTAGTGGTTGATGCTACACTTCTGTGCTCATAAATATTATTTTCATAAAGCGTTTGGCAAGTGGTTTTATCAATAACACAAACACTTGAAGAAGAATATGTTGAGCAATAAGCAATATTAGGATATGCAAAAAGAAGAGTCAGCACAAAAGCAAAAATTTTCTTAAACAAAACAATCACCCACATAAAATATATGCAGGTGATTTATGAAATAATTTACTTTATTATTCCTCTGTTTTGCTTGATTCTTCAGCCTTTGCTTCTTCCTTTTCAGGTTTAAGAAGTTCAGTAACCTTGTCAACAAGTTCAGGAATCATAGCAATAGCTCGGTCAGCAGAAGAAGTGTAATTGTTAATCTGCATCATTCTGCACTTGCCGTTTTCAATAACGATAAAAGCAACAGGTGTGATGGTGATACCGCCACCGCCGCCACCGCCGAAAAGCTCTTGATTTTGCTTTGACGGAAGGTCTGTACCACCTGAAGTAAAGCCGTATGAAACCTTAGAAACAGGTATAAGAGTAGTTGTACCCGTTACCATAGGTTCACCGATGATAGTCGAAGTATCAACCATCTGGCGCATCTTTTCAAGTGTGTTTTCCATTATTTTGTTTACCGGAGTTTCTTTCATAACTATTTATCTCCTTTATAAGATTTTTTATTTGAAATTAAATTTTTGATAAATATAAATACTGCTTTAAAACCGACTTTAAGAAGCAATTTAACATTAATGCTTGCAATAAGTTGAAATTCAAATTCGGTTTTATCGGCAATAAAATCAGGTTGAATATAATCGTCATAATTATCAACCCTCATACCGTTAAGAATCATACCTTTTAACGGATAGTAGTAGCTGCAAAGCGTACCATAAGCACGGGCAATCAAATCAGCGTCACCGCCGCCTACTAATATCATAACATAAAGTGAGTAAATATGTAAACCCCTAATTAAGGTTAAAACAGCATTATTTGCGGTATCGAGCACATTTGTGAGCAAATCAAGGATACCGAGTATACCTTTTGAATCCCAAAGTTGCTTAATAGGATTAGGTTTAGCCGGCTTTTTATCCTCTTGCTTTACTTCTTGGGGTTTCTCAACTTTCTCTTTTTCAGAATTTTCAAGCGAAGCTTCTTCAGCTTTTACCGCAACTTCTGCCACTTTTTCTGCGGCAGAATCTTTATTCTTTTTGTCTTTTTTTGCCTTTTTCTTGTTTTCGCTGTCTTTAGCTACCTGTTCAGCTTTTTTTTCGGGAAATAAAATAAAGGAAAGAATTTTTGACAAAACAATATCTTTTTCAATAAAAAGAATTTGAACTTTTGTATGCCATCCTTTATCATAAACCAAAGTAACCGTTGCCGAAAGAGAAAGAATAGCAATAATTATCACTGCCAAAACAGCAACTATAATAAGAAAAACTTTCATTATTCTTCCTCCTCGTTATCATCAAAAATCTCAGCCTCAGGCATTATCGGCTCGTCATTTTCTTTTTCAAAAAGCGATGTTTGCTCATCATCCTGCTTTTCTTCTTCAGGTAAATCAGGCAAATCATCAAGACTGTTAAGAGAAAAACAGCGAAGAAATCTGTCTGTAGTGCCGTAAACAAGAGGTCTTCCCGGCAAATCAAGTCTGCCCTTTTCTTCAATAAGTCCCTTTTGAATCAAATTAGCAACCGGACCCGAACAGTCAACGCCACGAATTTGCTCAATAAAAGAACGGGTTACGGTTTTATTATAAGCAACAATCGCCAAAACTTCAAATGCGGCCTGACTTAAAGGCGTATTTTTTTTGATTTCAAGGAGTTTCCTAACCTCGTCGGCATATTCTTCCCTTGTGCAAAGTTGATACTTACCGTCAACCCTGATAAGCCTAAGCCCCCTGTTATTTTCATCATACATAGCTTCAAGGTGACCGAGCATTTTTATTACATTTTCAACATCCACATCAAGCACTTCGGCAAGCTTGCTCGGTTCAACCGGGTCACCTGCGGCAAAAAGCATTGCTTCAAGGGATGCAAGTATATTGTTATTGCTCAATATCGTTCACCTCTTTCGTCATTTGTACTATTGGGTTTGACATTTCACCGTCAATAATTATCTTCTTCGTTTTAGCAAGTTCAAGCACAGCCAAAAATGTTGCAACCATATCGCTCTTCGTTTCGGCATCGGCAAACAAATTTAAAAACTTTACTTTCTTGCCGCCAAGTAGCTTTTTCATAACAGAGCCGACCTTAGTAGCAACAGCAACAAATTTTTTAGCAACGATAACTTTAAAACTGTCAAGCGGAGGAGGAAGTTTGCGTTTACCCCTGCCGGCAGCATTTACATAGGCATTGAGAAGTTCTTCACCCTCGTGAAAACGCTCATAATCGTAATTTATATGACCTTCTTCAGGCTTACGAACAAAACGGTCAAAGCCATCAGTTTGCTTTGCAAGCTTACCTGCCATAATTTTACAATCTTGATATTCAATAAGTTCACCGGTGAGTTCTTTTTTGAGTATCTCGGCTTCCTCGTGCCTCGGCAAAAGAGAAACCGTTTTGATATAAATAAGCCTCGCAGCCATTTCAAGAAATTCACCGGCAACATCAAAATCTTGCTCCTGCATTTGCCTTACATAATCAAGATACTGATTAACAAGTTCAACAATAGGTATATCATTAATATTCAGTTTATGCTTAGAAATAAGATGCAAAAGCAAGTCCATAGGACCTTCAAACACATCTATTTTATAACTGAGTTGTTCCATTATTTACCTCTTAAAAAAGATTAAATATAAGTTTTGGAATAATGCCGACAATACGCATCATAAAGTTTGAAAGAAAAGAAATCGGAGTATCCAAAACACCTGTAAAAAGTGCTATCATAAGCGCAATCATAATATATCTTTCGTACTGCATATATTTGAAATACTTATCATCAGGCAAAACCGCAAGAAGTATCCTTGAACCGTCAAGAGGCGGAATAGGAATAAGGTTAAACACTGCGAGAGTAACATTAACGCTTGCACTGAAATAGAAGAAATATGCAATGGCATAAACAACTGTATTGTTCAAACCTATTTTAGCAACACCATAGTAGAAAAACAGCGATACAAAAGCCATTAAAAGGTTTGAAACCGGACCCGCAAGTGCGGTAAGTGCCATGCCTTTTTTAGGATTTTTAAAATTGTTTGGATTAATTGGGACCGGATTAGCGTAACCTATACCGAAAAGGAAAATCATAATTGTGCCCAAAGGGTTCAAATGTGAAAATGGGTTAAAAGTAAGCCTGCCCTGATTTTTTGCAGTATGGTCGCCGAGTTTATCAGCCATTAAGCCGTGCGCAAGTTCGTGAATCGGCAGGCAGCAAAATACAACGAAGCAACGAGAAAGAATAGCAATAATTGCTTCGATATAATTACCTGTTCTTAAATAAGAAAGAATAGAAAGCATAATATCATCCTTAAATTATTTTTTATCGGCTTCAACCATTCTGTCGTTGCCGTAAATATCTTTGTAAACATTTATATCAGTAAAATTGTTTAAAACTGAATTAATAATTTTCCCTTGGTCTTCCCCTATTTCAAGGAAAAGTTTACCGTGTTCTTTAAGCTTATCATTCCAATTATCGTTGATTATGCGATAAAAGTCAAGACCGTCTTTTCCGCCGTCTAAAGCCATAGAAGGTTCTTTTTTTACCTCGGTTTGAAGATTCAACAAATCTTCGCTCTTAATATACGGTGGGTTAGAAATAATAACATCCGCCATTTCTAAATTATTAAAAGCACCGATGTCGGTTATATCACCTTTAATTACTTTTACATTTTTAATATCTTTTGCATTTTTTTCAAGATAAGTTAAAGCTTCTGCACTTTTTTCTATAAGATAAACAAAAGAGCCTCTACACTTTTTAGCAATGCTTAAACCAATACAGCCACTGCCGGAGCACAAATCATAAACAGTGCATTTGTTAAGAGAACTAATGTAATCAACAGCTTTTTGCACAAGTTCTTCAGTTTCGGGGCGTGGAATAAGAACGCCGTTGCCAACATAAAATTCGCTTTCATAGAAGTCCCATTTTCCTATTACATACTGCAAAGGAATACCTTCTTTAACTTTCCAAAGCATATCGGCAAGCTTCTTCATTGATACAAAATCGTTTTTGTGCATCTCGTACTCACTGTTTTTTATATTTAATATTGAGCAAACAATACAAAGTGCTTTAAAATCGGCTTCATCAACATTATTTCTCTCAAAAAAAGTAACGGCATAACTGTATGCTTCTTTTAAATTCATTTGATTTCATCATCCTCGGGATTATCTGTTATAACTGCTTTAAGCGATTCAATACCGACTTCAATTATATCATCGGTAGGTTCTTTTGTAGTTAAACGCTGCATCCAAAGACCCGGAGCACTTAAAATTTTAACAAGAAGATTATCATGCTTACCGGCATATTTAATAAATTCGTATCCGATACCCATAATAAGAGGAATAAATGCAAGTTTTAAAAGCATCCAAAGAACACGAATCTGAGCAATAGACGGAAATAATTTAGACAAAATAGTGCTGAAAATAATGCTGAAAATGAGCATAACAAAAATGAACGAAGTACCGCATCTTGGATGAAAACGGCAACTTTCTCTTACATTTTCAACTGTCAACTCTTTGCCGGCTTCATAGCAAGCAATAGATTTATGCTCGGCACCGTGATACATAAAGGTCCTTTTAATATCTTTCATACGGCTTACAAGTGCTATATAAATAACAAAAATTGCTATTTTCATAACTCCCTCAATAGTGCCCTGCCAAGGAGTTAACGAACCGGAGCAAGCTTGATTAAGTTTGTTAAACGCAAGTACCGGAAGATAAAAGAATATAACAAAAGCAAGCGCAAAGCCCAAAACAGTAGCAATACCCATAAGGATATCCATAAATTTATCGCCGAGTTTATCTGTAAGCCATTTTTCAAACTTGTTCATTTCAACATCTTCAAGGTCTTCCATACCGGAAGCTTCAGCAGAATACATTAACATTTTGTAGCCCAAAATCATTGACTCAACAAAATTTACCATACCTCTGATAACGGGCAAACCCCAAAATTTATGTTTATCCCTTATATGCGAAAATTCGTGATGTTTTACAACAATATCGCCGTCTGCCTTTCTTACTGCCGTTGCAATACCACGAGGACCTTGCATCATAACACCTTCAATAAGTGCCTGACCGCCCACAGAGGTCTTGTGAGTTTTTTTATTATCCATATTTAATAGCCTTTCAGTGCTTAATTAGATTAATTTTTATTTATGTCAACGCCTTCATTAATTTCAGCGTCTGCCGGGTCTGCGTTTTGTTCCATAACATTTAATTCATTTTGACTCGGACTGTTTTCAACCGGCAAATAAATGGTAACAAGCGTGCCCTTGCCGACTTCACTGTCAATTTCAAGCCTACCGTTGTGCAAATTTACAATTTCATTAGTTACTGCAAGACCGATACCCGAACCCCTAACCGATACATTAGCCTTATAAAATTTTTCCTTAACATGAGGTAAGTCTTCTTTACTTATACCACAGCCTTGGTCTGCAATAGAAATTTTGACATAATTATTATTATCAAGCTTCGTAAACTCGGCTTTGACAAATATCTTGCTCGGTGCTCTTGAATATTTAAGCGCATTATCAAGAATGTTCATAAATACTTGCCTTAACCTGTTGGCATCGGCATTGGCAATAGCCGGCACTTCAGGAATGCTGTATTTTACAACAATTCCGTCTTTCTGTGCTCTTTCACGGAAAGTGAAAACAGTTTCATCAAGTTCTGCAAACAAGTCTGTTTTTGCAAGTTTGAGTTTCATTCTTCCGCTTTGAAGCCTTGAAAAATCAAGAAGTTCTTCAACAAAACCTTCCAGCCTGCCTGCTTCCTTGACAATTACTTGCAAACCTTTCCTTGTAAGCTCATCAACACTGTCATCCATGCCAAGCATAAGAGTTTCACCCCAACCCTTAATTGAAGTTAAAGGCGTACGAAGTTCGTGAGAAATGGTAGAGATGAAGTCATTTTTCATTTTATCTGTAGTTGAAATCTCCTCAGCCATTGTGTTAATGGAATCACATAAATTACCTATTTCATCATCATACTTTTTTTCAATTCTGACGCTGTAATCACCTTGCGATATCTTTTTGGTTGTTTGCGTAATTTCCTGAATTGGGAAAATAATTGAACGAATAAAGAACAGGTTAGAAAAAATAATTAAAGCAAAAACAATAATTAAACCGCAGAGGACAAGAAGAATCAGAGTTGTAACCTGACGGTCAATCTGTTCCAGTGATGACAAAACCCTGATTGCACCGACTGTGTCGCCGTTGGAATCTTTTATAATTCTGCAAACAGCCATAACTTTTTCGCCGTTGCTTATTTTGCCAATATATTTTGCCTTGCCGTTATCGGTTGAAAGCGCTTCTTCATAATCGGGCATTTTTTGCTTATCAATCGCAAAACCGCTTGACGACACAACAACATTTCCGTCATTGTCGATTATCCAAGTGGTGGTTTTTTCTTTATAACTGTAGCTGTCGATATATTCTGCGGCGGACTGTTCAAGTGTGTTGCCTGCGTCCAAATTTGCCGAAAAATAGCTGACAGCCGTTGAAGAAGCACCTGAATTAAGAATACTTTCAACATTTGAATAATAAGTGTTTTTTATTGAAAAAGCAGAAATCACAAAAACAATAATAAAAAATACTACAATTACACCTATAATATTAATAAGCCATCTTAGCGTGATGCCTTGAATTTTAGGTAAATGTAATTTTTCTTTAGACATTTTTTTCATTGCTTTCTTCGTCCTGCCCAGTTTATTTATTAATGGTTATCCGTTATCCATTTATAGCCAAGTCCCCAAATTGTAACAAGTCTTGTAGGACTTGACGGGTTATCTTCAATTTTCATTCTTAAGCGTCTGATGTTTACATCAACGATTTTCTCGTCGCCGTAATAGTTTGCACCCCAAACGGTTTTTAATATATCCGTTCTTGAAAGAGCAGCATTCGGGTTTTTAAAGAAATATTCAATAATTTGAAATTCAACCTGAGTAAGTTCAATCATTTCACCGCTTTTTGCAAGCGTACGATTTCTTAAATTAAGTTCAAATTCGTCAAGAATGATGCTGTCGCCTGTGGTATCGTTTTTGCGAAAACCTCTTGTCATTTCAACCCTTCTGTATATAGCGTCAACTCTTGCCATAAGCTCACTCGGTGAAAACGGCTTTGTAACATAGTCATCTGCACCGTACATTAGACCTGTCACCTTGTCCATCTCCTGAGTTTTGGCACTGAGCATTATAATACCCAAATCACTTGAGCGCTTCCTAAGTTCTTTACAAACAGCAAAACCGTCAAGCTCAGGCATCATAATATCAAGAATTGCAACATCAAATCCGTTTTCATCCTGCGAAAACTTTTCAAGAGCAACAAGACCGTTTTCAGCTTGTTCTACATTATAGCCACTTCTTGTCAGATTGATAACTATAAACTCTCTGATTGATTCTTCATCTTCGGCAACAAGTACCTTTTTCATACCAAAGCCCCCTTAGTAAACTTTAATCATATCTTTAATTGTTTGAATATCTATCTTTATATCGGAATTGTCATTAACCTTTGCAATATAAACAAAACCGCTATTTTTTAAAACAGTTGTATAACCTTTATAGTTAGGGTCATTTCTGCTATAGTTTGAACTTATAAGAGTTATTATCTCAAGTACGGTTTCTTTACTTTTTTTATCTACAAGCCTAAAACTTCTCTTTTCACTGTCATACTCAGGCTTAACATCGACAAAAACATCGTCGCCGACAACCAAAATATAACCGTCACGCTTACACGCAAAAGAATAACACTTATGAGATAAAACAGTATTACCGTAACTCATCCAATTTTGCGAAGTAATTTCACTCGACTGCTTTTTTGAAGAAGTATCTTCAGGTATTTCAATCACTCCGTCATTATCAATATCACGGCAAGTTACCAAACTTGAACGAACAGTTTCTCTCGTTCTGCCGGAAGAATAACTGTAAAACGGAGAAATGATTGAACCGTAATAATCTGACCAATATATAAATTCCGTCACCATAGAAGAACCGTCTGCACAAAGTGCGTCGGCATAAACAGAAGTACCCTCGTCCGTTTTTGCATAAGTTATATTTTCAAAAGAAGTAATTGTGCTGTCAAGTCTTGTTTCGCCAATAAGATCTTTTTTTCCACCCGAAAACGAATAAAGCTCAGCTCTTGGATTTTCACTTGAAGTACCGGTTGCAAATACCAAAAGTTCAAGTATAGAATCATCATTAGCATCAACGCAAATAAAGTCACTGCCCGTAATTGCCTTTGACATTGATTTAAGAACGCTTTTACCGTTTTCTTCACTTTGGGTATAAACATTTATTGAAGTACCGGTAAGTTTTGAAACAACACTCCAACAAACAATTATTTCCTGCTTGCCGTCATTGTCAAGGTCACAAAAATCAACACTGTTAACATCTGTCGCCGTGCCGTCAATTTTAGAAACGACGCTCCATCTTTCACCGCTCTTTTTGATAACAGCCATACAAATAGTACCGACTTTGTTTGACGGCTCATAAAACGCAACGGCTTCATTTACATTATCTCCGTCAATATCTTTAAGAATAAAAGAAGTTGTGTAACTGCCGGTTGCAGGAATTTTGATAGAATAACCGCCCTTGCAATATTCGTCAACCGCACTTTGAACGCCGGCATTATCACCGCTCGGCGAAATAGGCGAAATCAAATCATCAATCGAGGAGGACAAGCGAAAGTTACCGCAACCGCAAAAAACAAATGCAACAAGTGACAACAATGCAACAATTTTGATTGCCCTTATTTTATACACACGCACTCCTCCTTATAATAAATATATAATATTATAGCAGAAACAAGCATTAAAATAAACAATTATTTTAAAAATATTTACACAAATATTACATATGAATTATAGTTATAATAAACAAAATGAAATTTTGTAACCATAGTTACAAAGAAAAAAGCTTCCGCAAAATGCAGAAGCTTTAATAAATTATAGCTTTTGTTCAAATGAAGTACCGATATAAGTTCTTTCGTCTGCTGTTTTAACAGTAGGAGCGGTTACATTTTTTAATGCTTTGCAGTTTTCAAAGAAACCGTAATAAGGTTCTTCGTAAGCGCCCGGTGCATATGCGTAGTCCTTAAAACTTGTAATATCAGCCTTTATATTTACTGTTTCAAGCTTTTGACAATTATAAAACAAACCCTTACCTACCTTAGTAACAGTTTTAGGAACGGTGATTTTTGTAAGTCCCGAACCTGCAAAGCACATATTACCGAGAGTAGTGATATTTTTAGGAATTGAATAAGTTTTAAGCGCCTTACAATTACCGAAAAAGCCGTAAGGATATGCAACAAAATTGTAGCTTGAAAGTTTCTTTAAAGATTTCGGTAGTTTAACGCTTTTAAGTGCTTTAGAATTATAGAACACACCTGCACCTACATTTTTGGAAAGACTGATATCAACACTTTTAAGATTTTTTGAATTAGTAAAAGCATTATTTCCGATTGATGTAACTTTCTTAGATGAAATGAACTTTTCACCTGATTTAGATGCAGGATAAACCAAAAGCTTAGTGCCTTTTTTATTATACAAAATACCGTCTTTTGAGCTGTAATTTTTATTATTTTTATTAACGGTAATTTTCTTTAATGACTTTGCATCAATAAAAGCAAAATCTTCAATATGAGTAATATTTTTACCTATCGTAACTTCTTTTACCTTACTGCCCAAACCGGATATAACAGTTACCTTTTTATTATCTATTTTATCGGGAACGGTAATTTTTGTTTTTGTACCGGTATACTGAGTAATCATAATTGTTTTGTTATCGCCAGAGTAATACTCGTACTCATTATTCTTTGCAAAAGCCGAGATTTCAGATAGTGCAAAAACAGACACTAAAAGTGCAAATGAAATGATTATTGATATACTTTTCTTAAATGAATTTGTCATATTGTACTCCTTTTTTTATCAATATTTATTATGTACTTTTTCAGCAAAGCACAAAAAGTCTTTAAGTCTTATAACAGTTCCGTCGTCAAGAACTGCTTTACCGCTCATTTTTCCGAATACTTGGTGCTGATTTGTTACAATAATATCAAGTACACTTGTGTAATCACTTCGGTCAATAATCGGTTCAAACTTCATTTCAAATCTGCAATCAGAGGAAGTGAAAGTCCAAGGGTCGATAAAATTGTCGCTTATATTGAATTTGACATCATCAAGTTTATGTGCCACACCGTCGTAAAAAATTACATTTTCACTTGCAGCAGAAGTATCGCCGAAGCCATAGCCTATATTAAAACCAAAGCGATGACCGTCAACTTCACCCGAACCGCTGCCCCAATACCACACATTATCATAAGTCCAAACTCCACGACCCCAATCAAGACCGCCAAAATCGGTTTTAGGGTCAAGTTCGTAAAGCTTGCCGTCGTACAAAACTTTGCCGGAAGCTCTCATACAGTTAATTTTCTGATTATAGTAGAAAGCCTTTTTGTCTGTTTTAAACGGAGTTGCAATAACCATTGTGTCATCATCAAGACTTTCAAGAGTGATTAACGCTTTAAGACCCTTGCCTCCGTCAAATGACGGAAAATCACAGCGAATTATCCTTTTACCGTCCTTAACGAGAAATTCAAGACCGAGTTTTGAATTTGCAATTTTCACATCGCCGAATGACGAATCACTCGGCATATGAAGTTTACCGAGAGGAAACGGCAAAATGTTTCCCTGCGTATGCTCTCTCGGTACTGAAAAATCAAGAAAACTAACGCTGTCAAGTTCAATATAGCCGAGGTCGGATACGGTAAAACAAACCGCAATATTATTTTTACGGGAAATTACAGAATAGTAGTCCCATTCTTTAATTCTTGTAATTCTTTTCTTAATATCCT
Organism: uncultured Eubacteriales bacterium; assembly: GCA_900540235.1. Lineage (GTDB taxonomy): Bacteria > Bacillota > Clostridia > Oscillospirales > Acutalibacteraceae > Eubacterium_R. Next base: position 7,374 of record UQEY01000018.1, on the reverse strand, counting down.
TGCGGCAATAAGTTTGAACAAGGCTTTTGCTCCACCCAGGTTCACGAAGTGAACCGTCGATATTAAGAAGCGGTTGTTTATTAGTTACTAAATGGTTTCTCATAAATTTTCCCCCTTATGAAAATTCAAAAGATTGTTTATATTCGTATACTAATCAAGCAATGGTTTTAAATATTGTCCTGTGTATGATTTTTCACAAGCGGCAATTTCTTCAGGAGTACCTGTTGCAACAATAGTACCGCCGCCTTTACCGCCCTCAGGTCCAAGGTCAATAATATAATCTGCCGTTTTTATTATATCAAGATTATGCTCAATAACAACTACCGTATTGCCTGCGTTAACAAGCATATCAAGAACAGTTGTAAGCCTGTGAACATCGGCGGTATGAAGACCTGTTGTAGGCTCATCAAGAATATAAATAGTTTTACCTGTGCTTCTTCTTGAAAGTTCGGTTGCAAGCTTAACTCTCTGTGCTTCACCGCCTGAAAGAGTAGTTGCACTTTGACCGATTTTAATATAGCCCAAGCCAACATCTTGAAGCGTTTTAAGTTTCCTGTAAATTTTAGGCTGTGCCTCAAAAAATTGTGCACCCTCATCGACAGTCATTTCAAGCACATCATAAATTGATTTACCTTTAAACTTAACATCAAGTGTTTCTCTGTTATACCTTTTGCCGCCACATACTTCACAAGGCACATAAACATCAGCAAGAAAATGCATTTCAATCTTAACTATACCGTCGCCCTCACAAGCCTCACATCTTCCGCCTTTAACATTGAATGAAAAACGATTTGCCTTGTAACCCTTCTGCTTAGCATCGGGAGTTTGAGCATAAAGTTCACGAATATCGTTAAAAACACCGGTATAGGTTGCAGGGTTTGAACGGGGAGTTCTGCCTATCGGTGACTGGTCAATATTGATAACCTTATCCAGATTGTCAACACCCGTTATTTTTTCAAACTTGCCCGGTCGTTTTTTTGCGCCGTTTAATGTATTTGCTAAATATTTATACAAAATTTCATTAACAAGGCTTGACTTGCCCGAACCCGACACACCGGTTACAGAAATAAATTTACCGAGTGGAAATTCAACATCAATACCTTTAAGATTATTTTCACTTGCGCCGAAAACAGTAAGTTTTTTGCCGTTGCCCTTTCTTCTTGTTTCGGGAACGGGAATTTTACGCTTACCGCTCAAATACATACCTGTTATTGATTTTTCACAATTAATTATATCGTCAACCGTACCTGCTGCAATGAGTTCGCCGCCGTTAACACCTGCACCCGGACCGATATCAACAATATAATCTGCCGCACGCATTGTGTCCTCATCGTGCTCTACAACAATAAGCGTATTGCCCAAATCACGGAGATTTTTAAGTGTACCTAAAAGTTTGTCATTATCTCTTTGGTGAAGTCCGATAGAAGGCTCATCGAGAATATAGAGCACGCCCATAAGAGAAGAACCGATTTGGGTAGCCAAACGGATACGCTGAGCCTCACCGCCCGAAAGAGTCGCCGCTTCTCTCGCAAGCGAAAGATAATCAAGACCTACGCTGTTGAGAAAATTAAGTCTTTGCCTAATCTCATTTACAACAAGGTTACCAATCATCTGTTGACGAGGAGTAAGTTCAAGATTATTTATAAATTCGAGTTCCTCATTGATTGGCATCGAGCAAAATTCAAATATATTTTTACCTCCAACGGTTACGCTCATAATTTCAGGAGTTAACCTTGCACCTTTACAGTCAGGGCATACACAAGTTGTCATAACAGCTTCAATGTCTCCCCTTGCCCATTCTGAATTTGTGCTTTCATATCTTCTTTTAAGATTAGGAATAACACCTTCAAAGTCTGTTTGATAGTCACCGGTGCCGTAAGAAGTAACTCTCTTCATTTTAAGTTTCTTACCGTTTGTACCGTAAAGGATTGCACGAATTCCTTCTTTTGGAATCATATCAACGGGAACATCAAGCGAAAAGCCATATTCCTTAGCAAGACCCTCATAGTACATTTTAGCAATAGCGCCGTCTTTAACATTCCAACCCGATGCTTTAACTGCTCCTTGATTGATAGATAGCTTTTTATTCGGAATCACTAAATCAGGGTCAATCTCTTTATATGAACCAAGCCCACCGCACTTTTTACAAGCACCGAACGGGTTGTTAAAAGAAAACATCCTTGGGCTCATTTCTTCAATAACAGCACCGTGTTCGGGACAGGCGTAGTTAAGCGAAAACAGTTCTTCCCTATCACCGACTATATCGATAAGTACATTACCGTCTGCAAGATGAGTTGCTGTTTCAATAGAGTCTGTAAGCCTTGATTTGATATCCGAATTTATAACAAGTCTGTCAACTATTACTTCTATATTATGTTTTTTGTTCTTTTCAAGCTTAATTTCTTCGCTTAAATCATAAACAGAACCGTCAACACGAACACGCACAAAACCTGATTTGCGAATACTGTCAAGCTCTTTTACAAATTCGCCTTTTCTGCCCTTAACTATAGGCGCCATAACCTGAATTCGTGTTTTTTCTTCAAGTTCCATAACCCTGTCAACTATTTGGTCAACGGTTTGCTGAGTAATTTCCCTGCCGCACTTTGTACAGTGAGGAGTACCGATACGAGCATAAAGAAGACGAAGATAGTCATATATTTCCGTAACAGTACCAACTGTTGAACGAGGGTTACGGCTCGTAGTTTTTTGGTCAATAGAAATTGCAGGAGAAAGACCGTCAATATAATCAACATCCGGCTTTTCCATTTGACCCAAAAATTGGCGTGCATAGGATGAAAGCGATTCAACATATCTTCTTTGACCCTCGGCATAAATAGTGTCAAAAGCAAGGCTTGATTTACCCGAACCCGAAAGACCGGTAAACACAATAAGTTTATCTCTCGGTATCTCTAAATCTATATTCTTTAAATTGTGTTCCCTTGCGCCTTTAATGATAATATTTTTATTCATTTTCACATTCCTTTCATCTTATTTTTTGCCCTCAAGTTCGGCAATTTGGTCACGAAGATATGCGGCATGTTCAAATTCAAGAAGTTTAGCCGCCTCTTTCATTTCCTTGGTAAGTTCTGCAATCATCTGCTGTTTTTCTTTCTTATTAAGATGTTTCTTCTTGCCCTCAAGTTTTTCTTTTGAAGTGATTTCAATAATTTGGCGAACATCTTTTTTGATTGTTTTAGGAGTAATCCCATGCTCCTCATTATATTTTTCCTGAATAGCACGACGGCGCACCGTTTCTCTTATAGCTCGCTCCATTGACGGAGTAACACTGTCGGCATACATAATAACCTCACCGTGTTCATTACGGGCGGCACGACCGATAGTTTGGACAAGCGAAGTTTCACTTCTTAAAAAGCCCTCTTTGTCAGCGTCAAGTATTGCAACAAGCGACACTTCAGGAATATCAAGACCCTCTCTTAAAAGGTTGATACCTACAAGTACATCAAATTCACCAAGTCGCAAATCACGAATAATCTCCATTCGCTCTATAGTGTCGATATCGTGGTGCATATATCTAACTTTCACGCCAAAGCCCTCAAGATATGCCGTTAAATCTTCTGCCATAGCTTTGGTAAGAGTTGTCACAAGCACTCTTTCGCCAGCCGTCGCTCTTGTATTAATCTCGCTTAAAAGGTCGTCCATTTGGTCTTGCGTAGGTTTAACGGTAATGATTGGGTCAAGAAGACCTGTTGGTCTGATAACCTGTTCAACAATTTGAGCACTGTGCTCCTTTTCAAACGGACCCGGAGTTGCGGAAGTGAATATCACCTGATTAATTTTTTCATAAAATTCATCAAATTGAAGCGGTCTGTTATCAAGAGCACTCGGAAGCCTAAAACCGTATTCAATAAGACTTTCTTTTCTTGCTCTGTCACCTGCATACATGCCCCTTACTTGCGGAAGCATAACATGGCTTTCATCGCAAAAAAGCAAAAAATCATCCGGCATATAGTCAATAAGTGTAAACGGAGCTTCGCCCGGTTGCCTGCCGCTCATAACCGCCGAATAGTTTTCAATGCCTTTGCAAAAACCGGTTTCACGAAGCATTTCAATATCATTCATTGTGCGCTCTTTAATTCTTTGCGCTTCAAGAAGTTTGCCTTGCGCTTCAAACTCGGCAACTCGAAGAACCATTTCATTATATATTTGGTCAATAGCTCTGTTCATTTTTTCTCTGCCTACAACATAGTGAGAAGCAGGGTAAATAGCAACATGGGATAATATGCCCTCAACATTGCCCGTGAGAGGCTGAATCTCGCATATTCTGTCAATTTCATCACCGAAAAATTCAACCCTTACAGCCGTACCGTTTGAACCTGCCGGAAAAATTTCAATAGTATCGCCACGAACACGAAACTTGTTACGAACGAAGTTAATATCGTTACGCTCATATTGAATTGAAACAAGCTTTTCAATAAGCTTATCTCTTCCGTATTCCATACCCGAACGCAGAGAAATAACCATACTTTTATAATCAATAGGGTCGCCGATTGAATAGATACACGAAACGGACGCAACAATAATAACATCTCGCCTTTCAAAAAGTGCCGATGTTGCAGAATGGCGAAGCTTGTCTATTTCATCATTAATAGAAGAATCTTTTTCAATATAAGTATCGGTTGTAGGCACATATGCCTCCGGTTGATAATAATCGTAGTATGATACAAAATATTCAACTGCATTTTCAGGGAAAAACTCCCTAAATTCACTGCAAAGCTGCGCCGCAAGAGTTTTGTTATGAGCAAGCACGAGGGTCGGTCGGTTAACTTTTTCTATAATATTTGCCATAGTAAAAGTTTTGCCGGAGCCTGTTACGCCCATAAGAGTTTGCTCTCTATCACCTGCAAGCACACCCTTAACAAGTGCGTCGATTGCCTGCGGTTGGTCGCCGGTCGGCTTATATTTACTTACAAGTTTAAACTTATCCATATATATCAAACCTATCTTTTTTAGATATAATATTCCATATTTAGATAATTATAAAATATTATTTTGAAAAATGCAATAGTTAGAAAGTTAATGTCAATTTTTAACACTTTCTTAACAAAAAATAATTACAAGTGTGTAACCTTTATTGTTTATTTAGACATAATATGATAAAATTTTAGCAAAAAGATTTTAGGAGGATATATTTATGGATAGAAAAGTAGTCATTTTTGATCACCCACTCATCCAACACAAATTAAGCATTCTTCGTGACGAAAACACAAGTACAAAAGATTTTCGTGAACTTGTAAACGAAATCGCAATGCTTATGACTTTTGAAGCAACAAGAGATTTGCCGACAGAGGAAGTAGAAGTGAAAACACCTTGCGGCATCGCAAAATGCAACCATATTGCAGGCAGAAAGCTTGCTTTCGTTCCTATTCTTCGTGCAGGTTTAGGTATGGTTGACGGTTGCGTGAGCCTTGTTCCTGCGGCAAGAATCGGTCATATCGGTCTTTACAGAGATGAAACTACACATACTCCTGTTGAGTACTATTGCAAGCTTCCAAAGGACATTGACCAAAGAGATGTTTATGTTGTTGACCCAATGCTTGCAACCGGCGGTTCTGCTATTGACGCTATCGGTCAAATCAAGCTCAGAAACCCAAGAAAGATTGTATTTATGTGCATAATTGCCGCTCCCGAAGGACTTGAAGCACTTAAAAAGGCTCATCCTGATGTTGACATTTACTGTGCCGCTCTTGATGAAAAACTCAACGAGGACGCATATATCATTCCGGGTCTCGGCGATGCAGGCGACAGAATTTTTGGTACTAAATAATTATTAAATATCAATAATTATTTTCTATAGCATTACAAAATTTAATATTTTTAGGAGGACTTGAAAAATGTCTAACAAACCAAAAGTCGGTCAAGACGGCATCTATGATGCAAGGCAGCTTGGCGCACCAAAAATGGTTGTACTCGGTTTTCAGCATATGTTTGCTATGTTCGGTGCAACTGTTACAGTACCTCTCCTTACGGGTTTGAGTATTTCCACTACTCTTCTTTTTGCAGGTTTGGGTACACTTTTATTCCACTGCCTTACTAAGTTTAAAGTACCTGCTTTTCTTGGCTCATCATTCGCATTTCTCGGTGGTTATGCCGCAGTAGCACCTATGGCGGCAGATGGTTCAGCAAACAAGGAAATGCTCCCTTACGCTTGCCTCGGCGTAGCGTGTGCGGGTCTTATTTATCTTATCCTTGCCGCTTTAATCAAAGCAGTAGGTATTAATAAGATTATGAAGCTCTTCCCTCCTGTAGTTACCGGTCCTATCATTATTGCTATCGGTCTTGGTCTTGCTCCGAGTGCCGTTAACAACTGCAGCAGTAACTGGTGGCTCGCAGTCGTTGCACTCGTTCTTGTTATTATCTTTAACATTTTCGGTAAAGGTATGATTAAAATTATTCCTATTTTGCTCGGTATAATCGGTTCATATTTAACTGCCGTTGTAGTTGGTAACATTTGCGGTGTTGAAAGCTTTGCTATTGACTTTACAGGCGTTAAGGAAGCTGCTTGGATAGGTTTCCCTATTGAATGGTCATCAACAGTATTCGGCGGTGTTCACGACGGTGGCAAGGCTATCTCGGCTATCATTGCTATTGTTCCTATATCTATCGCTACTATGATGGAGCATATCGGCGATATTTCCGCTATTTCAGCTACTTGTAAGAAGAACTACATTCAGGACCCGGGTCTTCACAGAACTCTTTTAGGCGACGGTCTTGCAACAACTCTTGCTTCTCTCTTCGGTGCTCCTGCAAACACTACATACGGCGAAAACACAGGCGTACTCGCTCTTTCAAAGGTTTACGACCCAAGAGTAGTAAGAATTGCTGCTTACTTTGCAATGGCATTCTCTTTCTGCCCTAAGTTTGCCGCTGTTATTGAATCTATTCCGGGCGCAGTTGTAGGCGGTATTTCATTCGTTCTTTACGGTATGATTTCTGCTATCGGTGTAAGAAATGTTGTTGAAGCTAAGGTTGACTTCTCTAAGGCAAGAAATACAATCATTGCCGCAGTTATCCTTGTAGTTGCTCTCGGTCTTACAAACGGTATTACATTTACTGTTGCAGGTCACGATATCACTCTTACAGCTCTTGCAGTTGCTTCAATCGCTGGCATCGTTCTTAACCTCATCTTCCCTGAAAAGGACTTTGACCCTGAAAAGGCTTTCCAGGCTGATACTGTTTCAAAGCAGATTGATGTTGAAAACGAAAAATAAAATATAATATAAAAAATTACGGTCGCACCTTTTCGGTACGACCGTTTTTTTGTTAATGTAAATTAATGTTTGCAATCAGTTGACGGCGTTGCCACATTGTATTTTTTCTCTCCCTCAGTCAACAAAGTTGACAGCTCCCTCGTCA